>JABMRN010000044.1 GCA_013202515.1 Candidatus Omnitrophota bacterium
CATCAGCCTCTCCAGCCTGAACTGGACCGGGCCAAATTTCTACTACCTCGTGGAGTTTACCTCTGACAGCAGTGCTACGCCGGTGCTGGATGAGATAAGAGTCTACTTTTCTTCATATTACGCATCGGGAACACTCACTTCCTCCACCTATGATGGCGGGAATTACGGCAACTGGGACTGGCAGGTCATTTACTTCACCATCAATGAGCCTTCCGGAACAGATATCAAGTTTCTGTTGAGGTCGGCCTCAACAGAAGGAGGCCTCAGCTCGGCAACCTGGTATGGCCCGACCGGTACCGGCGATTACTACATAACGACTGGCACGGCCATCAACTCCGTCCACGATGGTGACCGCTGGCTGCAGTACCAGGCCTCTTTCTCCGGACCCGGCGATGACACGCCAAAGCTGAGTGATGTTACCATCACCTACATCGTGGCGCTATCAGGCTATACCGTGGAAATCGTCGGCGGTGGCTACTGCCTGATTTCGGATAACACCTCGGAGTGGGCGGCGGGATGGACCGCCACCCCCGAGTTTTACTGTGAGGCCACCCAGCGGTAACGGCGCAAACTTTTTAAACCGAATAATAATCGCATGGAAACAATATGCTTTGCTTGGCAAGCTCTAAAACCGAATATGCCCTGAATATTTTTATATTTGTTTTATGTCTTTCTAATTCTTTCAATGAAAACATTTTATTGATTTACCTTTTTTTCCTTAAAGAAACCAGCGCGTTAAAAGCGCTCCAGTATCTACTTATGTCATCTATGCTTCTAATATTTAATATCTCGCGAATTAAAAACGGGAGCCTAAAATAATAACTTCTATGTGCATCAACAATTGCATTCTTCAGCTGCTTCTCTGTCATCCCTTCCGGTATGTAATGCAAATCTGTTTCTTCCACATCTATCATAGAAGTATATTGCTCATAATTGCTATGGAGAACTTTTCCTTTTTGTTTTGCAATCTTATATAATTCATTGCCAGGATATAGCATTACTGTGAAAAAGTTTACAACGTCTAATTTAGCTTTTTTAGCAAAATCTACAGTTTTTCTTATAGAAGAAAGTGTTTCACCTGGCATACCAAAGACAAAGGTTGCTCTGACATTGAGTCCTGTTTTTCTTGCTAAACTCACTGCCCTTTCATTATCTCCTACTGTTACACCTTTTTTCATTGCGCAGAGCATGTTATCATCGCCGGATTCTAATCCATATATAACCTGCCAGCAACCTGCCCTTTTCATCGTTTTTAACAGGTTAAGCGTAACTCGATCCACCCGTGTATTGCATGTCCATGGTACTTTTATCTTGCGTTTAAATATTTCGTTGCAAATCGCATATACACGTTCGGTATTCATGGTAAATGTATCATCCATAAATCTTATTTCTTTCGCGCCAAATTTATTTATTAAAAGCTCAATCTCATCTACTACATATTTCGGAGAATGAGCCCTGAACTTATTCCCGAAAACAGCCCTATCGCAAAATATACATTGATACGGACAACCACGACTTGTAATCATGAGCCCTACAGGCTTTCTTATATATGATGCCGGAACAGGTTTATATGCTGAGAGCGGCGGATAAAGATGCCTGGCCGGAAAGGGAATAGCATCCAAGTCCAAAATATACGGCCTTGGTTCGTTCTGCACCAACTTGCCATCTCTTTTATATGCAATACCTCTAATGTTTTCAGGAGAAAAACATCCACTTCTTAAGGCCGTTGCAATTTCAAGAAAGGTTTCCTCTCCTTCCCCTATTATGCCCATATCAAAAATGTTTTTTTCAAGCGTTTCTTTCGGATCTGCACAAAATTGCGCACCTCCTATAACCAAAGGAACTTGCGGAAAAACTTCTTTAAGGTTTCTGCCTATTTCATATGCTGTATTAATCGTTAAAACGGTAGCTGTTACACCTATGAGATTTGCCTTTACATTTCTACATTTGGACAATATCACGTCCAATTCCATCGGCTTACCAATACAGTCCAATATAGAGACATCAAACCCTTCCCGCTCTAAAATTGACGCTATATAGCCAATTCCAAGCGTAGGCAACACGTTTGCAATGCCTTTAAGGCTCCCTGCCTGTTTTTTTGTGCTCAACCCAGGACTAACTAAAAGAACTTTATATTTTTCCATAAGAGTTTGCTATGATTCCTTAGAGACAAACGTAATAAAACTTGAGAATGCCTTTAGGAACTTAACTGCACAAACCGGATCTTTAATCATTTTAAAAGCATACTTTGCAAAAGTTTTTGGTCTAAAATAAAAATTTCTATAAATTTCTTTTTGTGCTTTTACAAGTTCTTTATTGCTCATTCCATGAGGGATAAATTGAAGATTTTCACTGTCAAAGGCATTCATATTTTCCCAATCCTCATTAAACTCACCATATTTATTCGCATTCGGATATGCGGGTGAACCTGGAAGCGGCAAAAAATAGCTTAGCAATGCGATATCTAAATCTGAGTTCATTATGAATTTATTTGTCGCTTTTATCGTATCGCTATTTTCACCAAAAAAACCGAGTATAAAATAACCTTCAACCTCTAAACCAGCACGCTTCGCCAAACGAATTGCCTTTTTTGCTTGCTCGGCTGTTGCGCGTTTATCCATCAGCTTTAATACACTATCTGCACCGCTTTCTATTCCAAAACTTATCTTCCAACATCCGGATTTCTTCATCATCTTCATCATTTCGTAGTCTACTGCATTAACCCTTGCCTGGCAGCTCCAATGTATCCCTTTAACACTATCCTGAAAACCTTTACATATCTGGGTAAGTCTCTTTTTAAAAATAGTAAAAACATCGTCATAGAAACAGATCTCCTTGATACCAAAGTTGTCTTTCAAATAACGAACTGTTTCCAAAACATAATCTGCTGAATGCATCCTGTATCGCGATCCAAAAACCCTCGTATCACAAAATGCACATTTACCTGGACAGCCCCGGGAAGTTACCAAAGACACGGCTGGGAGACGTTTATAGTTTAAGAGGGTAGGTTTATAAAATTTAGGAATTTCCGGTAAAAGCTGCCATGATGGATACCCTAAACTATCGAGATCTTCAACAAAGTCTCTGGGACCGGTAATCTTTACTTTATTGTCCTTTCTATATGCTATACCTTTGACCTCATATACGTTCAGACCAGACTCAAGTGCATCAACAACCTCCTTCAGCGTCTTTTCCCCTTCGCCAACTATACCAAAATCAAATGATCTAAATTTATTGAGTGTATCTTCAGGAACGGCTGTTACATGTGCGCCTCCGATTATAACCAAGGTATCCTTAGTCCTGGCTTTGATTAAATCTGCTATTTCTCCTGCAGCAAAGATAATATCTGTTGTCGCAGTAACGCCAATATAACGAGCACCCCATTCTAGGGCCGTCGAAACAGCTTCTTTATTAGACAAATTCTGTGCTGGAGCATCTATTATCCTGGCTTCATAACCGGCAGATTTCATTGTGCTAGCTAGATACAGCAATCCAAGCGGGGGTAACCTGCTTGCCTCTTTAGAAAGACGGCCATATAAGGATTTGAGATTCGGTGACGGATTAATGAAGGCTATCTTTGTCATTTTGTACACTCTATAAATACATAAGAAACAATTCTATTTTTATCCAAACGTTTGACGTTTCCAATGTTATATCCATGATGTTCAAGCAATAACACAATATCATCCAGTTTCCTGTGGTACGTTTTTGATCCGCTGATGAAATCGGCTAATCGGGATACGCCATATTTTAATAATGGTCTAGTGTCTACATCGGCAATGTAAAGCTTGCCCTTGGGTCCAAGCGCATTGTGTATTTTCTTGAGCATAAGATCTTGATCTTCAAAGGGCAAGTGGTGCAATACATCCATCATGACGAATGTATTTGCATCTGCATAATCAAACTCTAATATGCTGGTTTTTACAAAATCTAGGTTACGTCTTTCGGTCAATTTTGCAATTCTTATCTTATCCGCATCTGCGTCTATACCAACGATTTTAACAATGGGGTCGACAAATGACAGCAAGTTGGATAGCATCCCAAAACCGCACCCTAAATCGTATACAATACCTTTTCTTTCCTTTATGCTTTCCTCTATTTCTAAAAAGGGGGCTATGGCAAATCTTGCGCGCAAAAAGACTTTTGTAACTAGATTCAAGGTTTTATAAAGCTCTATCAATCTATTTACCAACATGCTCTTGGCTGCAGCATCGGACTCTATCTTTCCTACATACGGCACATTAAATCGTATTAATTTATCTTTCATTCAATTCTCTTTCAATCCGAGAAGCGCATTAAATGCTCTCCAATAGCGCTTTATATCCTCAATAGACTTTATACTTAATAAATTTGTTGCAACTACCGCCGGTGATGAATAAAATTTGGCATGGGCCTTGTTATAGTAATCGATCATGCGGCTCTTGCCTAAAAGAGGATTAACATATATGGGATTTGAGAAATCTGTGGAGCCATAGTCTTCCCATGCAACATCTTCTCTTAACCCACCGCTTTCTCTACATTGCTCTAAAAGCTCTGTTCCGGGATACGGAACAGGCAGAAAAAATAATGCTGTGTGTGTCGCAAGGCTTCTTGCAAAATTTATTGTGTTTTCTACTTCTTCGGGCTTTTCACCTGGAAGTCCAAGTATGTAACAAGCCATAACCTGTATTCCCGCTTTCTTGACTATTCTAATTGCTTTAATTATATCCTTTTTATTCTGACGCTTTTTTATAAGATTAAGAGAAGTATCGTTAGCAGACTCTACCCCTATTGTTACTTGCCAGCAACCTGCTTTTTTCATAAGCTTTACCAAATCTTCATCTATTTGATCCACACGTGCATTGCACATCCAAGAAAGCTTGTATTTATCTTTAATCAGGCGTTCGCAAAATTCCTTTACATAAGGCTTCGAATGTGTAAAGCTGGAGTCTTGAATATAAATTCCCTTTGCGCCGTAACGTTCTATTAAAAAATCTATTTCTTTGAAAACACTATCCAGGGACCTCATCCTGAGCCGCTTGCCATGCACTTTAGACGCAGAGCAGAATGTGCACATAAAAGGACAGCCCCTAGAAGCAAGAATCGGAAAACTGGGCAATCTCTTATATTGAGTCGGGTGCGGCAGGTATTTCTTAAGATCCAGGAGATCATAAGCAAACATAGGAAGCGAATCCAGATCTACTATCGTCGGTCTTTTTCGGGTTCTGCACAATTCTTTTCCCTCTCTAAATGCTATACCTTCTATATCCTTTAACCTCTTATTCTTCTTATTCTTCCAATCCACCAATTCAAAAAATGATTGTTCGCCTTCGCCAATAACCACAATATCTGCTTCCGGGCATTCTCGAAGCGTTCTTTCGGGTAAAACAGTCGTATGTACGCCTCCCAAAACAATAAAGGCATTAGGCAATATTCTACGTACAAGGGCAGCTGTCTGGAAAGAGTAATCCGCAGTATTAGTGAAACATGATATCCCGATGATATCGTATTTTTCATCGGCAAGAAGTTTTTCGAGCTCTTTTTCTCCTATCCCCTCGACTCCCGTGTCCAATATCTTGACGCTGTATCCCTTTTGCCTTATGTATGAGGCGATAGACATCAGCCCAAGCGGTGGTATAAATCCACCTCCTTTGTGAAACTTTCCCCACAACACTCTAAATGGAACTATTGGGTGCAGTAAAAGGGTTTTCATGTAGTTTCTCCACACAACCGAAAAAAGGCAGAAACTGCAAATATGCAGTAAAAAGGAATTAAGGGAACAGCGTATCTGCCAATAGTGTCCATAAGAGAATAAACAAGATTAAAATACAAAATTACAGTGAGAAGCACAAGCCATGCACTCCACTTCTTTAAGTGCCTCATTAGCCCAATGATAAACAAAAGAAGAATGGGATATGCCACCACCCTAAAGATCCCCCGTGTCAAAGACAATAAAACTTCACCGTTGTTTTGTTCAGATATATATTTTTCGACTGCCTTTTCGTTTAGTAGCGGTAGATAACTAAACGCTGTCATCTTTATAGCTTCCACCGGTGTATAGGCTAAATATTTAAATGGGTGTTCACTTATTTTTTCCATCGCTTCTTTCTTTAATAGGGCATCAACTTCATCGGGGCTTTTACCATCCTTAATCCACTTCTCCTTAAGTAGTTTCGCCCTGTCGAGATCCTTATAAAGATATCTTTTTGATCCATGGACAGTATCGGGATATAATTTTCTCGCAAGATATTCCGAAAACCC
>JABMRN010000045.1 GCA_013202515.1 Candidatus Omnitrophota bacterium
AATTCTATAACAGCGCCTTTTTTAAAGTCTGGAAAAAGAGGAACGCTTTTGTCCGCGCGCGCGGCGGCGGCGGGCTGAACCGCCTGCGAACTGCGTAGATCAGGGGTATTCCGCACCACTTCTTCGATAGTATAATTATCATACACAAGAAAACCCTGAGGCGTTAAATTGTTCAACAGCATCCTGCGAAATTCCGGCCTTTTATCCGGGAATCGAGCCGCACCGACAGTACGCCTGTAAAGTATTATGTCTCGTTTTTTGCCGCCAAACATATAATCATACTGCTCTTCATCTTTTAGGTTGCAGTATCTGAAATGAAGCATGATTTTATTGAATCTGAATTTAGAATTCAGAAGAAATACTTCCGTTAATAATAAACATTCGAGTTGTATATCGTAGGCAAATATAACTATGTTCCAGTTCTCAGGATCCGTGATGGCGCCTTCTAAAAGTTCCAAAGTCTGGATTATTTCTTTCGCTTCTCCCATTCCGGGACCAAATACCTGAATGGTAATCCTCTTATCATTTGAAGCAATCTTATGTTCTACGAGTTTATCAATATAATCTTTCATTTGATCGCGGGTTCCTGTTCTGATTGGCTTGGTCCCACGAGCCTGCCGTGCCCACCAGGAAGGTTCTATGCATTTTTTCACGGCATATTCTTTTTCATCTTTGAAAGAATCATGCCTTTCATCATCTTGGTTTATCAGCGCCTCAACATAATCCGGCACCCCTTCACAATATTTAACATCAGCCCTATATCTTAAAAACGGCACATAATAAGCTAGGGTCCTTGGAGTAATATTTGTTAAATACGGGATTGTGTGCTTCAGAAGTTTTTCCGTCGCTTCCAGTTCCCCTTTTGTTACCGTCTTTTCCGTAGGTATCACTTTGCAAGTATTCCTATCCTGATCCATGCTATGGTCTTTGGCGCCTAGTGTCCAGTTAGTAAAATCGCGGCGACTCCTTTCTGTAGGGGTAAGTTCCGAGGCTGGGTCGGCAGAAGCATTTTCCTCTCTGGGTCGGTCAGTTTTTATCGTCAGCCGTCCGTCCGTGCCCGCGCGCGCGGCAAAATCAGATGGTTCAGCGTATTTATCTATATATCTTTTGTAGATAAACTTTCTTATAAAAAGCGAAAGAGGCCGGTTGGCAAGAATGCGATTGAGCTTGTGGGGCGTAAAATCCAAAATGGCCAGAAGCTCGTGCAGAAGGTCTTTTTCAGTAGCATCTTTCTCTTCTTTAGGGGTGCCAAGCCTTGTATATACATTCATTCCCAGATGCTGGCCTATTTTCGCGCCATTCCATACCCAGAATGACGGCCATTTTTGGCTGGGTGAACCCACAATAAATTTAATACCTACTGCGGCCAGGTCATCTATCTTGATCTTGTCTCCTGTTAACCGGTAATAGTGCCATAATGCTTTTCTTACTAAAAGCCTATCGTTAAGCACTGAATAGGGTTTTTGCAATTCCGGCTCTATCCGTTTTAGCTCTGCGATTGCTTCTTCTTCCGTCGCGCCTCCTCTGCCGTGGTCGGTTGGTTTTGCACCGGTTGTTGCCTCTTTCATTCTGAATAAAATATATTTATCCATGGCGAGATTTCCCTCACGCGAGTCATCTGGGTTAAACCGATCATTCGGGGATGGTATGGCGGAAGTCTTCAATTTTCTTATAGTGCCCGGTGAACAATTGGTAGCAACTATTTCGGCTTGCTCACTGAACATATCATAATGTGGGGGTTGTGCCATAGTTACATATATATATCCACCGGGACGAGTGTGTGCAAAAATATTATCGTAAAATTGTTGCCTATACTTTTTATCAGAGGAAAGAATCCCACTCATGCCCGGAAATTTCACAATGGTTAAATCACTTATATTTCTCAGGTGGTTTTTTTGTCTAAAGTAATTATCGTAACAGAAATGAAGTCTTATTTCCCTTTTTGTCTTTTCTTCAGTCATGGTAATACCATAAGTGGCGCCTGATTGCATTTTTTTAATTCTTACAAAATATTCCATTCCTTCATTGAATTCCGGATTAGTTTTTACCAATTTAAGGTTTTCACCGCAGGAAACTTTAGAAAATCTTTTATCGTGTTTAACCGAATCTACGATCTGGCTTATTATCTGCTCTAATGTTTCCATATCTTGATCGGCTAGATCTACCAAATAGACGTCTTCTATGGTGGGTATCTGCGTTAGGGTTTCCAGCACGATCGAAGAATCAACTCCGCTTGCCGGATAAAGTGCAGTTTTTACATTTTCGGTATGGACATTTTCCCAATGAAAATCTTGATCCAGTTTGGGTTTCAGATAGGCGCTCTCCGCCTGGTCGAACACGAAACCGTTGGCGAAGGCGGTTTCGATAATGTCTTTGCGAAGCTCTGGCTTGTGGAATTCTTGCCTGAAATACAATCT
>JABMRN010000046.1 GCA_013202515.1 Candidatus Omnitrophota bacterium
AAGAATACGTGGAATTTACAAAAAAACTTACCGAAAGTGATTACTCAAAAGCTCTAAATAAGCTAAAGCCGGGCGACTGGGTAAGGTTGAAAATGCCAAACGGTGCCTTTACTTTTGAAGGAGAACATAAAAAAATAGCGCTCCTTACGGGAGGTATAGGTATAACCCCGTTTAGAAGCATTTGTAAATTCGCAAAGGACAGGAATCTTCCTGCAGATATTGTCCTGCTCTATGGAAGCGATACAGAAGAAGATATTATTTTCCGGGAAGATTTTGACCGGATGGCTAAGGAATACAACAATCTGCGTGTGATCTATACTTTAACTTCTCCCGCCGTAGATGGATCAACCTGGAAAGGAAAGACAGGGTTAATCGACGGTAAAATGATAAAGGAAGAGATCCCGGATTTCGGCGAAAGAATATTTTATTACTGCGGATCGCCCAAAATAGTTCAATATCTGGATCATGTGTTGAAAGCTGAACTTTCTGTTCCGGATAGCAGATTAATGAAGGAAAACTTTCCTGGATATTGAAAAATGAAAAAATGTATAGGTTGTAGAGAATATAAGCGTTGCAGGGATTCTTTTGCCTCATGGATCTTCTTTATTGTAGGCCTCGCAGCAACAGTCGCGATTCGTGTTGTTACAGTATTAATACATGTGGACCCGATTTATGCAAAGATCGCCTGGTATGCAGGCGTTGGCGGGTTCTTTATATTTTTTGTCTATAAATTTAGGGTAAATCAGGCAAGAGCGAAGCTTATCGATCAACAGGGCCTGGCAGATAAAATCAACGATAAAGAACAACTGACCGAAGATGATTACAGCCTTATCGGGGTGATCCTTTGTGCTTTAAGCTCAAGGAAAGAAAGGGTAAATTATTTCTTCATATTTTTTCTATCGGCGCTTGCCTTGCTATTAGCAATATATATGGACTTTTTAAAATGAAAAGGAGATGAGGAGACAAATGGAACGTAAAAACGTCGTTACTCTTGAAGGAAAACCGATAACGCTTTTGGGGAAAGAAGTCAAAGTTAGACCGAAAGCGCCCGATTTTAAAGTTCTAGATTCAGATTTAAAAGAGGCCGATCTCAGCACTTTTAAAGGCAAAATAAAAGTTATCGCCTCGGTGCCTTCACTGGATACTCCAATCTGTGACCTCCAAATAAAACGTTTTAATGATGAAGCGGCAGGATTGTCCAAGGATGTGATCATCATTTTTATCAGTATGGACCTGCCTTTCGCACAGAAGAGATTTTGTCAGGCATATAATATAAAAAAGGTAAAGACCTTCTCTGACCACAAAGACAGTATTTTTGGTCTTAATTATGGCGTTTTAATCAAGGAAATGCGTCTATTATCAAGAGCAGTTTTCATAATAGACAAAGAGGATAAAGTGCAATATGTTGAGTACGTGAAAGAGCTCACTTCGCATCCGGATTATGACGGAGCTTTAAACGCACTTAAGAACATAACAAAGTAAGGGGGAAGGATTGGGGGCCATACGTCAGTGGAAATGGTTGAAAAACGGAGGCAAATATGAAAAAATTGTTACATATTATTGCTACCCCGAGAATGGATGAGTCGAGGACTCTTAAAGTTGCCAATTTATTTCTTAAAGCTTTTAAGACGAAGCATCCGGGTTGGAGCATTGAAGATTTAAATCTATACAAAGAGGAATTGCCTGAGCTTACTGTTAAAAGGATTGATGGCAAATATGTTCTTCTTGTCGGGAAAGAGTTACCCGAAGACTTAAAAGAACCCTGGCAGGATATAATAGCTACTATTGAAAGGTTTTTGTCTGCCGATATTTACTTAATAAGCACACCTATGTGGAATTTTAATATACCCTATCGTTTAAAGCACTATATTGATATAATTCTGCAGCCAAAATATCTTTTCCAATATACTCCCCAAGGTCCGGAAGGCCTTGTAAAAAATAAAAAAATGGTAATTATAACCAGTCGCGGGGGAGATTATAGCACAGCTGATACCCGAGGTTTTGATTTACAGGAGCCATATTTGCGCACCATATTTAGTTTTGTAGGCATTACAGATATAACATTTATCAATGCCCAACCTATGGATGCCATGGGAGATGAGGTGCAACACCAAAAAATAGAAGAGGCGCAACGGGTAGCACAAGAAGTAGCAGAGAAATTATGAAAGAAGATTTGCGAGGAGGTCTAATATGCTACCAATAGGACCACTAATGGAAGAACATAGGGTTATTGAGCGGATGATAAAGATAATGGGCGCAAGGCTGGATGCCTTAAAAAAGGATGGCAGAGTTGAACCCTTATTTATAGATACAGCCGTAGATTTCATCAGAACATATGCTGACAGGTGTCACCATGGGAAAGAGGAAGATATTCTGTTCAGGGACTTAGCCAAAAAGAAGCTTTTAGAAGAACATGGAAGCTTTGGTCAAGTTCTATCCGATCCATATAGAAAAAGAAGATAAGCACTTTTTTATTCCCTGCATGGATTATTTTAACGGTGAAGAAAAAGATGCCATGTTAAAGGAGATGCGGGAATTTGACAGGAATATGATTCATGAGAAATATACAAGAGTTGTTGAAGAGCATGAAAAGCAATAACAAGGTATTTATTAGGACTTTTGGATGGCAGATGAACGAGGGGGATTTTGGAAAGATTTAAGCTGCAATTTTTTATACTCGACACGCAAGCATTTTACCAAAAAACTGTCCAAAAGCTGTCCAAAAATTTAAAGAAGTGGTACAATTAGCTTTGAATAAAAGGGTTGGGAAAGCCTTGCTGGTAATCCAGGCATCCCAGCCATACATTTGGGACTGGTTACAGCTTGGAGGGAATCATGGTTCGAACTATAGTTCGAGGCTTTCCCGATAGCACCTTTCAGACTACAAAACATATCTCTTATATGGACAGAAAATTAAGCTAACTCATTATATAAGGGAAACTTACGAGGCGTAGATTGATTAAATAGCAGAGATAGGTTTTGTCCTGTAGCACAAGCTGGTTCGAGTCCGTCCTGGTTCACCAAATATAAGAGCCTCGTATCATGAAAATGGTACGAGGCTTTTTGGTTTTATACATATGCTCTATATCCGCACGTCCTAAAGACTTACGCGACTATTTCCTCCACTCGTCATTGCGAGGAGGGGCGAAGCCCCGACGAAGCAATCCCATATGCGAACTAGCTTATCTCTTTATCTCGAAAAGGGCCCTTAGTTAATCTTTCTTAGTTAATGGGTACTTTGGCAAGATTAGCGAATTATTTCGTAATAGTAAGCATGATCGGTGAGCGCTTATTGGGCCATTAACTAGGATTAAATGGATATGGGGCAGAAAAGATCTCTAGTTTATCTCACTTTATCTCTGAATATTTCACGGAATTTATTTTTTCAAGTAAAGGGAGACCCATTCAAAGATTCTTGTAGCGGATTTAATGAGATCTGTGGCCTCTGCTTCAAAGACGTTACGTCTTTCATATTGAATAAGATTTTTCTTAGCCAAAATTCTTTTGAGGGCGTTGCTTTTCTCATTAGCTTCAGGAAGAAGAGTAGATTTTACCAGGGCACAAATATCCCCATGATCTTGAGATATAGATCTCAGCCCTTTTTCATAAACACAAATAGCATCCGCGGAAGAAATCACGCATTGTATGGCAAGTGTGCCCACAGCGTTATAGTTTTCATTCTGAAAAGCTATAAGCATTGTTTCATGACTATCTTGTGCTTTTTTTAGGAAATCTATCGCGGCAGTTTTCTCTTCTTTTTTTGTTTGTCTCTTTTTCGGAGGCATATAATCACTTCCAGTTTAAGGGGTCTTCTCCGTAAATAAGGCTATATGATTTCATCAATGTTGATACCGGTGGAAGATCTTTATTTAAACGATCTATAAAGTCTTTTTGAGTTTTTATATATGCGTCTAATGATACTCCAAAATAGTCATAAAAAGAAGAAGTTATATGTTCGATAAACAGGTCTTCAATGATTTTAATATCGTTATTATCACGAACAATAACCGCGATGTCAATATCGCTGGACTCCTTGGATTTTTCTGTTTGTTGACTACCATAAAAGATGATGGAGATTATCCTTTTCATTGATTTATTTTCTTTGAGAAGGGTTAGAATAAACCTGAAGACGTCTTTTTTGAAATTATCCTCTTTGTCGAGCATGGGAAGTATAATATCTTTAACCAATCTGGTATTTCTATTCAGGCTATAAAGATGGTTTCTCCCGCTAATGGTATAGTTAAGAACATGGTATGTATAGAGCTCTTTTAGGGCAGCATGGGACGTAGGAGCGGTTGTTCCCACCAAACGAGCCACTT
>JABMRN010000047.1 GCA_013202515.1 Candidatus Omnitrophota bacterium
GGTGTAAAGTATGCAGAAAGATACGGCTTTGAGTATGTAGTTCTTATGGATGCCGATGGGCAGCATAATCCGCAGGATATATCAGTGCTTTTGGATATTTTAAAAAATGATAAAGCAGATTTTGTAATAGGATCCAGGTTTTCAGAAGAAAATATATATCAAGAAGGCATATCCAGAAAATTGGGTAGGGCATTTTTTTCATTTCTTATTTATTGCTTGAGCGGCGCGAAAATAAAAGACCCGACTTCTGGATTTCAGGCATTTAACAGAAAAACCCAAAAAATCTATTCCAGCGAACTTTTCCCAATCGACTATCCCGATGCTGATGTACTTTTACTTTTCGCATATCACAATCTTCGTATAAAGGAAGTTCCAGTTAAAATGAATACAACCTCAGGTAAGAGTATGCATTCCGGAATACGAAGTGCATTGTATTATATTTACAAAATGCTTCTTTCCATGTTGATAGTGTTAAGTTACAAAAAAGAAATAAAAAGGAAGGCGCAAAATGGATATTAAATTAAAAACAATTAGTTTGTTGGTGGGAATTGTTTTGTTAGTAGTGTCGCTATTCAATGTGAGAAGACGAAAGTTGAGTGAGGATCTTGCGCTGTTTTGGATAATTTTAAGCTTATTGATGGTGTTATTTGCTGTTAGATTTGACTTGATAGAAAAGGTTTCTTCGCTCCTAGGTATTATTAACCCGAATAACTTGGTTTTTTTTCTTGGGCTTGTTTTTCTTGTATTTATAACCTTTTATTTTTCAATAAAAATATCTGGTCTTGAAAAGCGCGTTATAATTTTAGCGCAGGAAAATGCCTTACTAAAAAAACAGAAGGATGTTGATACGCGTTAACGGTATGAAAATACTCATATTAAATCCCGCATTAAAGAATTCCAGAGAAAGTTTTATAAAAGAAGGAAGGTGTGAACAGCGACTTTCTTCTTTTCAATATGTCATGATGCCAATTTCGCTTCCTAGCACAGCCGGACTTTTGCGTAAGGGAGGTCATGATGTTAAAATTTTGGATTGCGTAGTTGATAAAAAGGATATTTCAGAAATTCTGAATATAATCGAGGAATTCAGCCCATCATTGGCAATCGTTAATATTTCAACAGCGACATATTATGACGACCTATATATTGTGGATATGGTCAAAACAAAATTTCCGTTTATACATTTAACCGGTATAGGAAACCATGTTAGCTCTTTGCCGGAGGCCGTACTTAGTGAATCCAAGCTTGATAGTATTATTTTGGGAGAGCCGGAATTTACCTCACACCTTTTGTTAAGTAGGCTTTCAGAAAAGAAAAACATTAGTGATATCGAAGGATTCGCCTGGCGGGATAAAGACGGAAAAGTTACAGTTAATAAGAAAAGATATTTTAATGAAAATCTGGATGAAATTCCTTTTCCTGCCCGCGACCTCATGGATAACAAAAAATATACACTGCCGATAATAAATGAACCTTATGCTTTGATTATTTCTTCAAGGGGTTGTCCGTATGATTGTATTTTTTGCACAGCTAATCAGTACTATGGCAAAACGCTCAGGTTGCGGTCTCCGGAGAAGATTATTGCAGAGATAGAAGAGGTGCGCACTAAATATGGCGTAAGAAATGTAACTATGTGGTCAGATACATTTACGTTGGACAGGGAATTTGTGGTAAAAATTTGTAACCTGCTAATTGCGAAAAGATTAGGCGTTAGATGGATGTGTAATTCGAGAGTTGATAAAGTTGATCCCGGACTCCTTGAGCTAATGAAAAAATCTGGTTGCATGGGGATATCGTATGGAATCGAATCCGGAAATCAAGAGATTTTAGACAATATAAAGAAGAAGATAACAATTTTACATATTAAGAATGCCATAAAATGGACTAGGCAAGCCGGAATAGAATCATTGGTGCACGTAATTTTTGGATTACCGGGTGAAACTAGAGAAACAATAGAAGAAACTACGAATTTTATTATAGAACTTGATCCTGATTATGCACAGTTTTACTGTGCCATTCCTTTTCCAGGGACAGAGTTTTATAATATATGCAAGAAGAACGGATGGCTTATTACAGAGAATTGGAAGCGGTTTGAGCTGAATCAGGCCATAGTGAACACAGCGTTATTGAGCGCAGAGGATCTGCATAAGGCCAGAGTGTGCGCTTACAAAAGATTTTATATAAGGCCAGGCTATGTCTTAAGCCGGCTTAAGAAAACAAAAAACATTGCAGATATGATACTGCTTTTTAAACAGGGTACATGTTTTATGAGGAATTGGGTATTAAGTCGATGAAAATAACTGCAACTGGGATAATAATAGTTTTCCTCTTGGCTTTTACGGCTCATACTGCATATCTCATCTGGAATCCAGATTTGCCCATTCCGCCGGATACTATCCGCCATTATGATTCAATAGCAGGCAATATGCTTGCTGGGAAAGGCTATATAAATATTGATGGAGATACGGATTGTGCCGTAGGTCCGGGATATCCCCTGTTTTTATACAGCATTTATTCTGTCTTTGGCAGAGATTTTATTGTAGTACGTTTTATTCAGGGTATTATGCATGCCCTAAGCGCTTTATGCGCGGTGTTTTTGGCTTGGTTTACCTTTAAACGTTGGGACAGGGCTTTTCTAGCAGGCTCGATAGTGGCAGTTTATCCAACACTGATCTATGCAAGCAACCTAATGCTTTCCGAAACATTATTCCAGTTTCTTTTTTGTGTTTTCGTTTTGTTGCTTATAGCGGCAATCCAGAGAGAAAATTCATTTCTTTTTTTGAGCTCGGGTTTTGTTTTGGCGCTTGCTACATATACCCGTTCAACTTCAATTCTCTTTCCCCTTGCAGTTGGTTTATATATTCTGATTTCTAAAAGGTTAAATAAAAAAATAATTTTTAATTATTTACTATTTTGTTTTACTTTCTTTATGCTTATGTCGCCATGGACTCTTAGGAATTATCTTGTTACAGGCAAATTTATTCCGACTGGAATCAAGGGCGGCTTTAATTTTGCATTAGGTTCGTCTTTGGAATATTTAAAACCAGAAGTAGATGCACGCCCATTGTTGTCGCAGGATATAAAAAAATGTAGCGATGACGGAATCATAAAAAGGGAAGGCAAATCCGAAGTTGCATTCGACAAATATCTTTGGCGTTTAGGGTGGTATAATTATAAAGCCGCGTGGCTTCAAAACCCCACGGATGTGTTCCGACTTCTACTTTATAAGGCAGTAAGGTTCTGGTATGCTACCACCTCAGGTCTTCACCAAAGGCTGATCTTTTTTATTCAGATACCATTTCTGTTCGTTGCGATTTTGGGATTTATCGCAGCTATCCGAAGGAAACAGTGTCCTAACGAAATTTGGCTTGGGGCGTTGGTCATAGTCTATTTTTGGGGGTTGTTTACCTTAATGTTTCCTTTGGCCAGATATTCGCTTCCGACAATTCCGTTTTTGGCTGTTTTTGTTTCTGCTTTTATAAGGAAATGAAAAACTTAAATGCGAAAAATAAATAAGATTTTATTAATTCAACCACCATTTACCATTATGAATATGTATCCAAAGTCTGCCATGCCTCCTTTGGGCCTTGGGTATATTGCTGCAGTATTAAAAAATAAGTACGAGGTTAAGATTCTAGATGCAGCGGTTGAAGGATACACTAATGTTCAGAAAATTGACGAGCGATTTATTCGTTATGGGCTGTCGTTTGAAGAGATCGAAAAACGCATAGTCGATTTTGCACCAGATGTCGTAGGCGTGAGCTGTCAGTTTATAGGGCAGGCTCAAAATGCTCTAGAGGTATGCAGAAGGATAAAGGCATCGGATCAAAATATTATTACTGTAATCGGAGGGCCATTCCCGTCGTCCACGCCTCATTATTTTCTTAAAGAACGTTTGCTGGATGCAGTGGTAATCGGAGAGGGTGAAGCTACTATAGTTAGATTGTTAAAGGCATTGAAAGAAGAAGTAGGCCTTTCTAATATCGATGGTTTAGCATTCAGAGTTAACGAAACAATACAGATTAATCCGCTAAAAGATTTTATTTCAGACTTGGACACCCTGCCTTTTCCGGCGAGAGAACTTATGCCAATGGAAAAATATTTTAAAATAAATTCTCCACACGGAGGATTACCCCGTAAAAGGCCCAATACCTCGATAATTACCTCACGTGGTTGTCCGGCAAAGTGTGTTTTTTGCGCTACCGCAGCTTTTTGGGGAAATCGTTTCCGGAGTCGTTCACCGGAAAATGTTCTCGAAGAATTAAAAATGTTAAAAGATGAATATGGGGTCAGGGAAGTGCA
>JABMRN010000048.1 GCA_013202515.1 Candidatus Omnitrophota bacterium
AGAAGAAAAAACATAGAGAGATTAGTGCTGGTATTTTTGCATCGTTATCTTTGTTTACTATTTTATAGATATATAATCCTGTTAACGTCGTAAAGAATATTGCTATAAGCCTTCCTATAAATAGCTGTTTACCAAATAACGCTATAAACGGTGTGCACAAACTGAAGAATAGGGGTGTATATAACCTCCAGACATAGGGATAATCATTTAGCGGTGCATAAAATGATTTTCCATCAAGCGGCCAACTAGCAACCTCTATATTAAATCCTTCATCGAATGTTATATCATATGGAAAGAAGGCACATATCGCTGCGCGCAAATAGAAGCTTATTAAAAACGTTACTGCTACTGCACACAATAAAAATAGTAAAAGGTCTTTTTGAATCCATATAAAAATATCTTTTTTTTGTAATTTCAATTTGTTTAAAATCATACTATCTATTCTCCTCTAATCGAAAAATCAAATAAATTTGTTGCAGCAAATATAACTCTTTTGAGTTCATCCAGATTTTTTATACGCTTGAGCCATCTCAATGTGTAAGATGGCCTTAGATAAAATCTCCTGTAAGCATACCTCTGTAGTTTTCCTAACTGATTCTTTGGAATCTGACAATACGTCTCCGTAAGCAATCCTTCTACATGAAGAGATGATAAATCGGCCCGGGTGCCATCGCCGATTTCCGGACGCTGTTTCCTAACTCGCTCAAAGAGCTCTGTCCCCGGATAAGGCGTGCTTACAGCAAAACTTGCTGTAGTGGGATTGAGCTCCAGCAGAACCCGCACCGTCTCTCTGATCGTATCCATAGTATCGCCTGGATTTCCTATCATCATATGCGCATGTGTATCTATGCCTATTTCTTGCGTCCATTTGAATACACGCCTTATCTGATCAACGGTTGTGCCCTTTTGCAAATTATCCAGGATGTTCTGGTTGCATGATTCAACTCCAAATTTTATCATATGGCACCCGGCCTCTTTCATGAGGTGTATCATCTCCTTGTCGATCGTGTCCATTTTGGAATTGCAAATCCATGTCAAACCTAACTTCCTTTGTATCATCTCCTTCGATATACGGATATTTCTATCTTTGAAGACGGTGAAGGTTTCGTCTCTAAAGAAGACCTCTCGATAACCAAGCTTTTTTATCTCAACCAATTCCTCTATTACATTTTCGGCGGAGCGGGAACGCACCCTCTTGTAAAAAGGCCTTCCCTCGAGCGGCCAGCTGGCGACCTCGATGGTGACACCCTCCCCCTGGTCTATCTCATAGGGAAAAGAGGCATAAAGCAGTGCGCGAACGAAGAAATTCAGCGAAAATATCGCTAATAGCGCTATTAACAAAAATGTGAACGGATTCTCCCTGATCCACGCAAAACCTTTCCTTGTTGACGATCTCATTCTGCTAAAATCTATCATCGTTATTCAGCCTTATTTATTTGCATCTAGAATAATTGATATGATCTTGAGCTTGCCCTTCCTGTTTCTTATATCAAACCTTTTGGATCGGCGTATCATTCCGTCTGTAGGATTCCATTCTTTATAATGAAATAAGCCTTTCTCGTCAAAATACTCGAGTAGCTCTATTCTAAATCCAGCCAATTCAAAAATCTCTTTGAGTGTTTTGTGTGTATAAATGAGCTTGTGATCCCAAGAACTATATCCGAATCCTCCAGGCCTAACGCGCTCTATATAATCTAGATCCGGATGCAAACCATCTGGAACCGCAACCCTCAGATATCCACCGGGTTTCAAATATCGATAACATAACTTTGCCGCGAGAATACCTTCTTCCCTTGTCAAATGCTCCCAGACATGTTCTGCCAGGATCGCATCTATCGAATTTTCCAAAAAATATCGCTTCCAATCCTCCGGTCTTAATAGATTTAAAAACTCCTTCTCTATAGAAACCCATCCTCGTTGAAAAACCCCGGAAGCCCCCACAATAATCTTACGGGGCTTCCGCTTAATCAGCTTCTCGATCCTGGGCTTGCCAAGCACAATATTTATTAATCTACATATCGGACGAACAATCTCTCCTAATAATGCTGGCCCTATCATGAGGCAATTTTACTCATCTTACTGCTTCTGTACATCAACATCAAGTTTCTTGCATATACAAACAAACCCACTGCGTGGCCAAAAATAAAAACAGGGTCTTCGCGATAAATCGCATAGGACAGCAAACAAGTGCTACCCCCCAGGCTGAAATACCAGAAACCTGCTGGGATAACAGGCTTCTTGCGTATCTCTGAGACGATATATTGTATAAGAAATCTCGTTGAAAAAAGGGCCTGACCAAAAAAACCGATAAAAAGCCAAAGCCTCATCGGACAACCTCCTCCCTGTAATTCAAGGTACGTTTCTTCATCCATAATACAATCAATAAATCCACGATGCCGCGAAAGAAACGATTTTTAATTCCGTATTTAGACTTACCATATATACGCGGGTGATGGTTTATCTTGATCTGGGTCACCTCCCAGCCTTCCATCATAAAGAGGGCCGGCAAAAAGCGGTGCATTCCATCGAAAAGCTTCAATCCCTCAAGACATTCACGTCTATATGCTTTAAATGAACATACCGAATCATATATACCATCTTTGAGTGCCGCGTTGCGCACGAAATTTGCAATTTTGGAAGAAATAAGTTTTACCCAAGGGTCTTTCCTGTCATGTCGCCATCCACAAACTACATCATAATGTTCAATCTTATCCATAAATTTTGGTATATCGCTTGGATCGTTCTGTAAATCGCCATCCATAGTGATAATTATATCCCCTCTTGCATCTTTAAACCCAGCATCGAACGCGGATGTCTTCCCGCAGTTTTTTTTGAAGTAAATCGGATGCACGTTCCCGTCTTGGGAAATGATTGACTTTATGACTTCTCGACTCCTGTCCGTGCTACCATCATCGACAAATATAATTTCATAAGAGAGCTTCGCACCCTTAACCACCTTAGTGATGGAGTCATGGAGGGGACGTATATTTTCTTCCTCATTGTACACAGGTATCACTATTGAGAGTTGAAACATGTGGGGTTGCACTTTCTTAAAATATATTTTTCGCATATTAATCGAATCTCCACATAGCTATATAGTATCTTTTAAAAAAAATCTTCTTCTCATACGTAGGTGCGTCCAAATAAAATTTTAATATTTTTGGGGTAATTGCCCATAGATGCCCCTTTTGCCAACATAATAATCTAAAAAGTGTAAAAAAAGGCTCGTGTGGAACTGAAATTATCAATTGTTTTCCAGTTACCCTTTTTAATTCGGAGATAGCCTTAATAGGGTCGAGGACATGCTCCAACGTCTGTTGACATAAAACAATATCGAACGACTTGTCGCCAAAAGTCAGGTTTTGGACATTCTCTTTTTTGATTAAATCTTCTTTTGGAACATGGTCAGCGAGGGTAACCCTATATCTGTCCTTTAACCTGTTATAAAAGAATTGATCTCGGCAGCCTATATCCAATAACGTCTTGCAGTCAACATCCAATAATTTACTCACGACTCTCCATCTATAGATCTTAATCAAATTATACATTTGCGTTTCGATTTTTTCAAATATTTTCATCTAAACGGCTCCTATCTTTAAAAACCTCTTTTTCATATCCTCAAACATCACATATATCGCCGGTATGATAAATATGGTCAATATGGTTGAGCACATGAGGCCACCGATGACGG
>JABMRN010000049.1 GCA_013202515.1 Candidatus Omnitrophota bacterium
GAGCTTGCTGAAAAATTCGGATTTTTCCTGCCGGTAGGGGTAGAGCTAAGGGCGATATCCCTTAAGAAAAAATGGGAGTTTAAGCCACACGTAAAAAAAAGAGATAAGGTAAAAGCCGGCAGCACGCTTGGCCACGTCCACGAAGGGATTTTTAAGCATAAGATAATGGTTCCTTTTTATCTTCGCGGTGAATACACAGTTCTAGATGTGGCAAGCCAGGATGATTATAGCGTTGATCATACAATTGCAAAGATAAAAGACGATAAGGGAGAGATCATAGACGTAAGCATGGTTTTTGAATGGCCGGTTAAGGTACCGATATCCGCTTACAAAGAAAAGCTTTCTCCCGTTGATACGCTTATTACCAAAATACGCATCATAGATACTTTTTTCCCTGTAGCAAAGGGCGGTACTTATTGTATACCGGGCCCCTTTGGTGCAGGAAAAACCGTGCTTCAGCAGCTTACCAGCCGTTATGCAGATGTTGATATAGTGATAATTGCTGCCTGCGGAGAACGCGCCGGAGAAGTTGTAGAGACACTAAGAGAATTTCCCCATCTTGAAGATCCGAGAACCGGAAAGACTCTTATGGAAAGAACAATCATTATATGCAACACTTCTTCTATGCCTGTTGCTGCAAGAGAATCATCAGTATATACCGCGGCAACCATAGCAGAATACTATAGACAGATGGGCCTTAACGTTCTTCTGCTTGCGGATTCCACTTCGCGGTGGGCCCAGGCAATGAGAGAGATATCAGGCCGCCTTGAGGAAATTCCCGGCGAAGAGGCGTATCCGGCCTATCTTGAGAGCCGCATAGCGCAGTTTTATGAACGGGCAGGAGTTGTAAGGCTTTACGACGGTGAAATAGGTAGCCTCACGATAGGCGGAACGGTCAGTCCTGCCGGAGGAAACTTTGAGGAGCCGGTTACGCAGAGCACCCTAAAGGTTGCAGGTGCCTTCCACGGCCTGTCGCGAGATCGGGCAAATGCACGCAAATTCCCATCGATTGACCCGTATGAAAGCTGGTCTAAATACAAAAGCTTTGTGCCCGAAGATCTTGTTGAAGAAGCAAAATCCGTTCTTACTAAGGGCGAGGGAGTGCGGCAGATGATGACTGTGGTCGGCGAAGAAGGCACATCTTTGGATGATTTCATTGTACATCTTAAAGGGGAATTTACCGATTCGGTTTACATGCAGCAGAACGGCTTTGATCCGGTGGATGCCGCAACATCCGAAGATCGCCAAAGACACGTTTTTACGAAAATTGTAAAGGATATATTAGAAAAAACATTTCATTTTAAGGATAAAAACGAAGCAAGACATTTCTTTTACAGCCTTCGCCAGCTTTTTATAGACTGGAATTACAGACAGTGGCAGACAGAGGGTTTCACAAAGCAGGAAGAGAAAATAGATCAATTGTTGGGTGAGAATCTCAGGGCAAAGGAATAAAATCCATGAAAAAAATATGCACCAGGATACTAAGTATAGTAGGAAACGTGCTTGCGGTGCGGGCTGAAGGCGTGGCCTATCAGGAATTGGCAGAGGTATCCACCTCGATGGGCAGGTCCCTTGCACAGGTAATACGTCTTGATAAAGATTTGGTGTATCTTCAGGCCTTTCAGGGATCAAAGGGTGTGTCTACCGGGGATGAGGTAAGTTTTCTTGGTCATCCCATGAGGGTGGGATTCTCATCGAATCTGCTAGGAAGGATATTTGATGGAAGCGGTGAGCCCAGAGACGGAGGTCCGCCATTAAAGGATCACTTAATAGAGATTGCCGGTCCGGCGGTAAACCCCGCAAAAAGAATCATTCCGCGGCACATGATAAGAACGAATATACCCATGATAGATGTTTTTAATTCACTCGTCGAGTCCCAGAAGCTTCCCATATTTTCTGTATTTGGCGAGCCGTATGATGAGCTCCTTGCCAGAATCGCACTTCAGGCCGAGGTCGATATTATAATACTGGGTGGTATCGGACTTAAGTACGACCAGTATACGTATTTTCGTAATACATTAGAAGAGGGAGGGGCGCTTGGAAGATCTATATTTTTTGTTCACACCGCCTCTGATCCAATCGTCGAAGGCCTCATGGTGCCTGACATGGCGCTTGCCGTCGCAGAAAAATTCGCTCTTGGCGGCAAAAGGGTATTGGTCCTGCTCACCGATATGACAAGTTT
Source organism: Candidatus Omnitrophota bacterium (assembly GCA_013202515.1). Classification (GTDB taxonomy): domain Bacteria; phylum Omnitrophota; class Gorgyraeia; order JABMRN01; family JABMRN01; genus JABMRN01. The sequence goes on from JABMRN010000049.1 coordinate 2,183, forward strand.
TGCCGATGCCCTTAAAGAAATAGCAATTACCATGGAGCAGGTTCCCTCAAACAGAGGTTATCCCGGCAGCCTATACAGCGAACTTGCTTCGCGCTATGAAAAAGCAGTAGATTTTGAAGGTGCTGGCTCTATCACAATCCTTGCGGTAACAACAATGCCCGGCGACGATATAACGCATCCAGTGCCCGACAACACAGGCTACATTACCGAAGGACAGTTCTACTTAAGAAACGGATGGATTGAGCCGTTCGGAAGCCTAAGCCGCCTTAAGCAGCTTGTTAATAAAGACACGCGTGAAGATCATAGGGGTATAATGGACGGCATGCTTCAACTTTATGCCCAGAACAAGGAAACCCAAGAAAAAAAGGCAATGGGTTTCAAGATGACAGAGTGGGATAAAAGGCTTCTTAAGTATGGAAAACTTTTTGAGCAAAATATGATGGACCTTAAGGTCAATATTCCCCTTGAGAAGGCGCTTGATAACGGATGGAAGATCATGGCGCAGTGCTTCCGACCAGAAGAGACTAGTTTCCGTAAGGAGTTAGTAGAAAAATTCTGGCCTAAATAACCCCATGGCTAAAATAAAACACACCAAAAACGAACTAAAAAAACAAAAAGACAATCTGAAGAGATTCACCAGGTATCTGCCTACCCTTCTTTTGAAAAAACAACAATTGCAGCTTGAAATAGCAACGATTTACCGTAAGATGAGCGAGCTGGATCGGGAGATGTCGTCATTGCGTGAGTCCGTATATGGATGGGTAGGTGTATTTGCCGAGAAAGTAGGCATAGATAAAATTATAGAGCTCGATAAAATCCATGTATCGACGGGGAATATTGCCGGAAGCGACATCCCGGTATTCAAGAGGGTTGATTTTAAAGAAAAAGATTATGATTTTATCCAGATGCCCCTCTGGGTGGATTATGCAATAGAGGCAGTAAAGGCCCTTACAACTTTAAAGATTCGGTATATCATAAGGGAAAAGCAGCTTGCGATCATAAAGGAAGAGCTTCGTATCACTACACAAAGGGTAAATCTTTTTGAGAAGTTAAAAATACCCGAGGCAAAAGACAATATAAGAAAAATCAGCATCTTTCTTGGGGATTTACAGACAGCCGCGGTTGTAACTGGAAAGATTGCAAAGAAACAATTAGGAGAAAAAGAAAGAATTCCGGCTTACCAATGATAGTACGAATGAAAAAACTTACGATTCTTGTATCAGAACAAGCCAGAGAAGATTTTCTTTCAAAACTGCGTAGACTCGGCACTGTCCATATCGAAAATTTGTCGAAACCATCTTCCGGAGAGATTGCTTCAATCGAAGACTCTACATTAAAGGCGGATCACGCGGCCTCTCTTTTAAAAGATTACAAGGTTCATATTGAGGCAGAGAAAATAAAGTGGAAACCTTCTGAAATCCCAAAGCATGTAGAAGAAATTATAGCGCTTGCAAAAGACAGAGAAAAAACCCAAAGGTTTATTCAGGATATTGAATACAAAATGGAATGGTTTGAGCCCTGGGGAGCGTTTGATCCCGGGGATTTATATGGTTTAAAGAAGAAGGGAATCGCTGTAACGTTGTACCGGGCAAGCAAGAAAGAAGCTAAACAAATAATAAAAGAAAAAGATAGCGTTCATCTTATAAATGAGAAGAACGGATATGCGTACCTCTCGCTTATTACCGATAATCCCGACGAGAAACTTCTCCTTGAAGAAATAAAGCCGCCTGAAGAGAGCCTAGAAGAGTTATATAAACATCACGAGGCCTCTCACATGAGAATTGAGCAGATCGACGAAGCTTTAAGGGCAGAGGCGCGGGGTGAGGATTCGCTCAAAGGGCATCTTTCGGTTTCTGAGGGACGGCTTAGATTTTTAAATGTTATGCACGGCATGAGGGAAGAAAAGAATTTTGCCTGCCTAAGCGGTTATTGTCCTAAAAATAGAGTAAAAGATATTATAGCTATTTCAAAGGCTGAAGGCGTAGGCTATCTTATAGAGGAGCCGGAAGATCCCGAAAAAACCCCGACCCTCATAAGAAATCCCGCATGGATAAGAATAATAAATCCCGTATTCAAATTCATGAACATATTGCCCGGATATAAAGAATTTGACATAAGCCTATGGCTTCTTTTGTTTTTTAGTCTTTTCTTCGCTATGCTGGTTGGGGATGCGGGCTACGGACTTATATTTCTTTTACTTACGGTAGTTGCACAGATAAAAATAAAAAAGGCACCGAGAGAAGTAATTTTTCTTATGTATATTTTAAGTCTTGCCACGATCGGGTGGGGGGCTATTACCGGTACGTGGTTTGGCGTAAAGAAAATTTTAGAAATCCCGTTTTTTAATTCGCTCGTCATCAATGACGTCAACAGTTATATCGACAGCAACCAGAGTTTTATGATTTATCTTTGTTTTATCATTGGCGTCGTGCATCTTACTTTAGCACGTCTCATACGTGCTTTTAAAGTGATTAATAGCGTAAAGGCCCTAGCCGAAATAGGATGGATCTTGATTTTGTGGGGGCTTTTCTTTGCGGCGGGTATGTTTGTTATTAACAAGCCCTTTCCACCCTATGCTGGGTATCTTTTCATTTTGGGGGCAGCATTGATAATATTATTTGGCAATCCCCAGAAAAATATCATAAAAGGCATGTTTATCTCTTTGGCAAACATACCCCTTAAGGCAGTGAACTGTTTTTCAGATATTGTTTCCTACATAAGGCTATTTGCAGTCGGATATGCATCGGTTGTGCTTTCGACCACATTTAATGACCTTGTTTTAAACTTGGGTTTCGGTAATTTTCTTGCAGGATTTATCTCGGCAATGATTCTTTTCTTCGGAC
>JABMRN010000050.1 GCA_013202515.1 Candidatus Omnitrophota bacterium
CTTTCAATATGCCAGGAATAAGGGACTCTGTAAGGATACCCTGCTCACGCGAGAGGGGATTGACTAAACGGACAATGGAACTTTCCCCCGTCGAAAATCCCTTAAGCATCTCCTCCGAAATAAGATTATAGGTAATTATTTCATTAAGCCCCATTGAAGAAAGGTACTTTCTTATTTCGGCCTTTACGATGTCTGATTTATCGGTCAGCTTTGAGTGACCGACCATCTTTGGTATAGTCAGTGATATTTTGTCGTAGCCGTAGATTCGTACAATCTCCTCGGTAATATCCACTTCTTGGGAGATATCGCGCCTAAAACTCGGAACCTTTACCTTTAAGATATTCTTTTTGCCCTGGACACCAAAATCAAGGGATTTAAGAATGTCCTTTTGTTTTTTTAGTGGTATATCAAGGCCCAAAAGCACGTTTGCCTTTTCCGGATTGAATTTAATGGAAATCGGAGACACAGCTTTACTACCTGAATCTATCAATTTGCCGATTTTCCCTCCTGCTAAGGTATTTATCATCAAGGCTGCCCTGTCAGAAGCAGGCATAACCATCTCAAAATCTACCTTTCTCTCGAACCTGTAGCTTGATTCTGAAGCAAGCTTAAGCTTCCTGGATGTCCTTCTCACTGAAATAGGATCAAAATACGCGCTTTCTAAAAGAATATTTTTTGTTTCTCTGGAGACCTCTGTATCGATGCCTCCCATAACTCCCGCAACTGCTATGGGGGATTTATCATCAGCTATAAGAAGCATGCCTTCTTCAAGGGTCTGGTTTATGCCGTCTATTGTCTTTATAGTCTCTCCCTTGAGAGCCTTTCTTATTTCTATATTACCTTTAATTTTATCAAGATCAAAGGCATGCATTGGCTGGCCCGTTTCCATAAGCAAAAAATTTGTTATATCTACAATATTGTTTACTGGGCGAAGCCCTACGGAGACAAGCTTTTCCTGCATCCATTTAGGCGAAGGTACAACTTTAATCCCTGTAATGATCCTCCCCGTATACCGCGGACAGAGTTTTTTGTCTTTTATGTTGATTTGAAGCCTCTGGGAGCTCAGAGCCTTCTTCCCTGCCATACGCTTTAAATCCTTGGGAAGTTTGAGTTTTTTTCCGGTAATAGCCGCTATTTCCCTTGCTATACCTATAATACTCAAGCAGTCGCTCCTATTGGCCGTGATTTCGAATTCAAGACACCAATCATTGCCGACTTTTTCCACATGCTCTGCGGGAATGCCCGCCATGGTAAGTATATTCGCAAGGTTATCAGCCGGAAGTTTTATATCAACGTAATCTTTAAGCCAAGAAAGTGATGCTTTCATATATATTCCTAGAATTGCTTCAAGAATCTCACATCATTCTCGAAGAACAATCGTATGTCGCTAATGCCGTATTTGAGCATGGCAATTCTCTCAACACCCATACCAAAGGCAAAACCGCTATATTTTTCTGGGTCATACCCCACCTTTTTGAATACCTTGGGGTTCACCATGCCGGCTCCGAGTATTTCAAGCCACCCGCTTCCGGAACAGACGCTGCAGCCTTTTCCACCGCAAATAATACAGGATAAATCCACTTCGGCACTCGGTTCGGTAAAGGGAAAAAAGCTCGGCCTGAACCTCAGCTTTACATCCTCTCCGAACATCTGCTTGGCAAATATGTTAAGAATACCTTTTAGATCTGAAAATTTTATATCCTTATCGACCATTAAGCCTTCAACTTGATGGAACATAAAAGAATGGGCAGCATCAGAGGCATCAGGCCTGTAGACCCTGCCGGGCATTATGGCCTGGATAGGGGGTTTCTTTTTTTTCATTATACGTATTTGTACAGTTGAGGTGTGGCTTCTAAGAAGCATATTCTTGCCGAGGTAAAAGGTATCAAATGCATCTCTCGACGGATGGTCTAGGGGAATATTTAAAGCCTCAAAATTATTAAACTCTGTTTCCACCTCGGGGCCCTCGGCTATCCTAAAACCAAGATGCATAAAAATTTCGTTTATTCTCTCGAGTGTAATAGTAAGGGGGTGAATTGATCCGATATTTCTTCTGATGCCTTCAAAGGTAACATCTATTCTATCTTTTTTCTTAGTCGAACTCGTAAAGGCTTTTTGTTTTTCCTCAAGGGTTTCTGAAATCTTATTTTTTAATACATTGACTGCTTTTCCAATTGCAGACTTTTCTTCATTAGGCACGCTGGATAGGTTCTTTGTGATATCCGCTATTGCACCTTTTCTGCCGAGATATTTTACCCGTATTTCTTCTATTCTTTCGGCTGTATCGCACGATACAAGATCTTCTTGAAATGCTTTTTTTATGCTCTCTAGTTTGTCTTTCACTCTATATTCCTAAAAATTAACACAAAGTCAAAGCACTTATTTATGCTTTTTCTTAA
>JABMRN010000051.1 GCA_013202515.1 Candidatus Omnitrophota bacterium
GTCCAAGCCCAGAAGTAATTTTGGGGCACTTGAAATCTGGCGGCTTTTAGCCTACGAAGGTGCGAATCCTTCTCTCCCCACCACCTTTGACTCATTGGCAGGACTTGTGTGAAATAGAAACCCAAGTCCTGCCATAGTCAAATTATTAGAGAAGGGCAAAATCCAAAATTCCCTATCGTCGTTTTAAAGAACAATTTCTTAGAATTATAAGGTTGGAAAGAATTGTCGAGGTAGAAATTAAAGAGATTGTGCATAATGACTAAAATACCTGTAATAAAAACAATTTTAATTTATGGGGCTATTATTATTGCATTTAACTTGGCCCCCAGAACTTACGCGGAAAATCCCATAAAAGAAGTGGAAAGAGTGCAAAAGCTCATTCCAAAATCATACGGGAGATTGGTTAACGCACACAAAAGTGATTACCGTGAAATTTTATGGCTTGAGGCTAAGGACGGGACTATACGAAGAGTTGAGATTGCTTATATTGCTGATGATAGGGAGGCAATGATTGTTGCAGTTGATGTTTATCCCAGAAATTGATACAGGATTCGCGCTCTCCCCACTTCCTTGACATACAGGACTTGTGATGTGGTAACGCAAGTCCTGTAGTAGTCTATCGGTAGCTAAATAAATAAAAATAGGAGATAGTATGGCAGATACAGAATGGAGATGCGTAGAAAAACTGAAATCGATGTCGTATACTTGTGGTCATTGTGGAGAATCTTTGGCTTCGCAAATAGGTTATAGGGGTATGAATGAAGCCACGCGTAGCAATGAAGGCTTGATATACATTTGCCACTACTGTCACAAGCCTACATATTTTGACCTCATAGATGGAAATATTATACCGGGCAACCCATATGGTGAAAAGATTGATGATATTCATGATAAGCCAGTGAATGACCTCTATGAAGAAGTCCGTCTATGCATGAGTTGTGGTGCTTATACAGCGTCAGTTATGTGTAGCAGAAAATTGTTGATGAATATTGCGGTTTCTAAAGAAGCCAAGGAAGGCTTGTCATTTGCAGAATACGTTGAGTACCTATCTGAAAAAGGCTATGTGCCACCAGATGGAAAAGAGTATCTCACCCATGTAAAGGATATGGGTAACGAGGCAAACCATAAAATAGCGATTGCAAAAAAAGAGGACGCGGAAGATCTTATTGATTTTCTCGGAATGGTCCTACAGTTTAATTATAAATATCCCGCTAAGCTTAAAAAGAGAAAAGAGAAGAAATAGTCAATGAAAATTCAAGAGGTATAAAGTAGTTATGGAACCAACAGCATCAACAGTATCAGCGATTACAAAAGCATGGCGGTATTTATGGAATGTCATTAGCTTAGGTGATAATGTCAAAAAAGTGTTGGCTAATCAAGACAGCATTGGAAAGCATTTGGAAGATATAAAATCTCCAAAAGAAAAATTAACTGAGCTCCTGGTCCTGACAGACGTAACTGAAAAAGTATATAAAGGAAAGATTGAATTACTTGAACAAAAGGGAGAAAAGCAAAGCCAGCAAGATAAACAGGAGATAGTAAAGCTGAAGGAAGAAAAAATAACCCTTTCGAGATATAAGTTATTGGTGGACGAGGTTGCAACCGCCTCCGGGGTTGCATTGAAAGAAAAGAATGACGAGATAAAAAAACTAAACGGCAAAGTGGAAGACTTAAAAAAACAGATTCCCGCAATCTCTTTGTTTGAGCAAGCCGCAGGCGTTGGAACTTATGCAGGCATTGGCTCTTTGTTGGCCTCAGGGGCATTAAAATCTGTATCCGATTTAGAACCTAATAAATTTTCAGAAGCATTGAAGGATTTGGTGTGGTTAAGAAAAGGTGTACCAACTAAGACAATCCCTCAGCCACCGGAAAAGAAAGAATAAATAAGCTCAAGACTGATTTCGGCATAGAATAAGATTTTAAGTTCTTGACAAAAAAATTTTCTGTGATAGAATCATAGCTAGATAAGCTGTTAAAGGTAAGCGCCCTGAAGGGCGGATAATCCTTTGGTCAGAGAAGGCCGAAGGAGTTTTTTTTGTAAATTATAGTTTCTGGGAAGATACCCAGTTTAAGGTTTAAGAAACGGGGCTAAGAAAGCCCAAAGCAAAAAGCCTGAATCGTTAGAGTAAGAGCTCTGATGGTTCAGGTTATTTTTTTGTCTATTATGTAAAGCGCAAGGAGGTTATATACGATATGACAAAACGAGGCAGGCCGTTTTTCGCGGTAGATAAAAAGGGTCTGGGAACACGAAGCACAAGGAAATATAAACTCTTAAAGAACAGGCTCGGAAAATCTGATAAAGCACCAAGAGACGGTTTTCCTTATTGGCTCCGTTATTGGAATAAAGAGCTTCAAGGTTATGAGCTTGATGCAAACTCCCCACCAGATTCCATAGAAAAGACCCGTTGGAGCGAAAGAGCATTACGAATAGAGTATTTGTCTCTGGCGTTAGGGTTGAAGGTGGCCCGAGACCCTAAGACAGGAAGAAAAAAGCGGACGAGGTTCAGGAGGTATCTTCTCCCAACGTATCTCGAGATATGCCTCGTAAAGGATGGTTATTCATGTAGAAAAATTGGAAAGGGTAGTAAGTTTTACTCTGTCAGAGTTATCCCGGAAGAGGCAGAACTAATTTTCAAGAAGAACAGAGAAATAAAAAAGCTACGACACAAGCTTATGAAAGAGCTCAACAATCTCGAAGGGCAGGAGATAGAATAATTTTTTAATACCCCAAAATAAAATAATTCGTGAAATACCTCAAAATAGAATAATTCATAATGGAATAAGACAGGTTCCACGTTAACATATAAGAGGCAGGATATAAAAGAGTGAAAAAGCGTAAACCAGTAACAAAACCAAAGCAGGAAGCTCAACTCATTCATAAAATTGTCTATGTAAAACCGCCGGACAACTTTCAGGAAATGCTGGATGCTTCAGATGATATTTTGATTGACTGGCTGATACACAAATATCAGAAGGATAAAAGAAATTGAATTTACTGTAACATGCCCTAATGTTATAATATATAGCAATAGTAAGGGGTGTTATGAGATTCAAAGAAGGCGATTATCTAAATTACAGCTTAGTAGACTTGACAGATGAGAAAGGGAAGTCAATTAGAGATGAAGGTAAATTTTTTGCCTATAGCCAGCAAGCTATAAACGAAAGATGTCCACATAATATTTTTTTTGTCCACGGCTACAATAACGACTTTTTCGCGGCTTTAGAAACTACGTATCAATATTTCGATATATTGTCTGCTTTTAGGAATTTTAGGGCGAATTATGTAGGAGCCTTTTGGCCTGGTGACACCGGTGCTCATTTTTCGAGAGCAGTTAGACAAGCAGACAAGGCATCTGCAAATTTCGCTAATCTTATTAGTTATATAATAAAGAACTCCAAGGTTTCTAAGCCATATATTACGATAATCGCACACAGCTTAGGAAACAGGATAAGTGCAAAGGCAATCCTTGAATTAAGATCAAGGCATAGGATTGCTCCCGTAAGAAACTTTCTCCAGCTCGCTCCAGCCATAAATGCTAATGCTTACCAAAAGGAGTTTAAAGACATTCCTGGATTAGTTAAGAATATCGTAGTTTATCACTCTGCTAGAGACAGGATATTAAACTTCTATTATGCAATGTGGAATATAAGAAGGCTGAAATCTGGGCCGAAAAATAAAGGATTAGGAGTTTACGGTCCTTATGGGCCTGTGCCACAAAATGTTCATAGCCTTAAGGCAAAAGATATAGCTCGTGTTAATGTTAAGCATGGGACTTATTTAGAAAACAAAAGGCTTATACAAAGTGTCGCAAAGAATATAAAATAATAAAGTAAACATGAAAAAATGCCCTTTCTGTGATGGGAAAATAGAAGATGCCGCGGTTAAGTGCAGGCATTGTGCAGAATGGTTAATAGACCGGAGAAAAATTGACCTGTGTCCAAATTGCAGAGCACCAAAAAAGGAAATCGATTTTTGTAGAACCTGCGGTTATGATTTCACAAGCAAAGGAATACAATGCGTTCAATGTAGGCTATGTGGAGAATGGAGTTTAGATACTGAAAAGAGATGCCAGAATGCTTATTGTAGAAATGTATTAAAAAAAGAACAGATTACGTTGGACTTGGAAGCTTTCAATGAGGTTAAAAAGCCTTTCAAAATATTGAAATATTCTTTGTTCACAATTGTTATAGGATTTATCATTTCTCTCTGTTGTGACCGTTTTGGTGAGGCAGTATCTCAAGCATTGGATATACCAATGGTCATATTTTTTTGGACATTATTATTGTTGATTTGTATTTATGTTTATCGCTGTGCGAGCATATTGTATTATAAGTTAAAAATAACAAGGCTGGAACCGTGGCTCTGGCTAATAATACATATTGCATCTTTCCTTATCTCCTGGGGTACTGCTATCTGGTTAATACCAGTAATTATTTTGTATAAATATAAAAAGGCAAAGAAACTAGCAACATAATAAGCTAACGGCTAATATTTAAGGAAGACCCATTGCCTAACGGTAATGGGTCTTTTGTTTGTAGAAAGAGGAATAGACCCGCACCAATACCCTACCGATAAGAAAAGCATTGCGGACACACCCGGCAAAGGAAAAGCTGTAACTATTTTAGAATAAAGTAACTACTCCATGTAGGTATATTATATTTAATGACAACATATCTTGCTGTCTGGGGGAAGCCTCCAGACAGTAAGATATAGATATTGATATATAATAAAATAATATCAAGTAATATTAGTAAAGTATATTTGTTTTTGTTTCTGTTGGAGTTGCAGATATGCCAGTAGTGATAGCAAAACGTAGGACGGATAGATTGAAGCGGTGTACCCTATGTGATGAAAAAATCAGAATGCGTGAATTGATAAATGAAAATTTGAGAGGCGAGATTACTCATAAAAATTGTGTAGAGGCCCGTAGCTTTCAGCGAGAGTTAGTCCATCGCAGGCTAGAAAAAAAAGGATTTTCCCATAGGAGGTTCGAATGAGCAAGAAAGTGGCATTGTATTTCAGGTTGCGTACACGAGATTTGGTTATGGGGACGGCCCCGAGTAACGAAGTTCTCGATTGGTTGAAGGAAGAAAATATTTCAGAACAAGATGTTAAGTTATATGAGGACCGCGGTTCAGCAGAATTTAACAGGCGAGATGGGCTGGAAAATCTGAAAAGAGATATCGTAAGCGGAAAGATAGGAACGGTCGTAGTCAGAAACTTAGCTCAATTATTTCAGCGTAGAGATTTATTTGTAAAGCTAATGGTATTGCTTCAGGCCGCGAAAGTAAGATTAGTTTGTGTTGAAGATGACAAAATTGATACAGCTATTCCGATGGAAGAGGCTGTATATAAAATGACTTGGTATCTCGATAGAGCAGACAGGGAGACATCAGCAGAGAGAGCAAGAGATAAAGCGTTATTCAAAGGCAAGAGAGGTCGAAGCCCCGGCAGTAAAGATTCAGTAGTCAGAAAGAAAAGAACTATATGGAAGAAGAGGAAGAAATCGTGTCGGATAAGTTAAGAGGCCTTATGGGCCGTTGGGATAATTTATGGAGTGAGTGGAATCCCCGAATGCTTTCAGACGGTCGAGGGTTTGCAATATATATTTTATCGGACAAAATTGATAGAGCTGAATTAGAGGATGCCTACGATTGGGAGAAAGATAAAGACCTGGCTGCATTAGAGCGGTATATGAAATATTACGGGGTTACTTTTTTTCATACGAGATGTCTGTGTGACGTTTTGTATAAGGGCAAAATAACTTCAGCAGGAGTCAGAGAGCTTGAGAGGTGCATAGAGCAGGAGTCAATAGGCCGGATATTAGTCACAAACCCAGATTGTTTTCAGTTTAAATCAGAGTTAACAGAGGTGGAGCAGTTTATAGATTTGCTGGAATCGAAAAGCATTCGTCTTTTAAATAGCGCGCCGTTCTACAAAAAACCGGCCCATAGGCCTCACGGAAGCGTGGACCAATTCAGGCGTAAACGTAGATGGAACAAAAAACCAAAAAAACAAATAGAGAGCGGGCTATGATAAATAAAGGTTTCCTGCACAGTCACCAAGATTACTCTCATCTTCTTGGTGTTGGATACGCATTTGTTACCGTATCAAAGAAACCGTTGAACCTCCAAGTCAATGAAAGTTTATCAGAATGGCAAGGGTTTTTTAATTCATTAGGCTCTTTGTTGCCTGCTCTTTATCGTATATATAAAAAGTTAACTTCAGGCGGGATTTTATTTACATTAGTCCTCCGGAGTTTGTAAAAGAGGCACTTGTAGGCATGGTAGATGTCACGATGCTATTATGCTATGTATTAGTCAATACTCAACTGTTTCCCATCAGAGGGCTTCGGGCATGTGAGTTGAGCACTCTGTCCCGTCAAGTGCCTCTTTTACCTTTTAAGGAGCTGACAAGGTGAAAGATTTCATAAAAACATATAACGCAATGCTACGCGAGATAGAAAAAGACAAGATAAAAAAGAAAGAAGGGAATAATATGCGTGAGTTTGAAATGATGGTTGATGACGGAGAAGGGAACTTCTCTCCCGATTTTGAAGAGAGACTTGAAAAGACACTCAGGTCAATTTTCGGAGATAAGCTGGAGAGCGTAGAGCTTCAGGATGTGGAAGAGGATGTGGAAGTAGAAAAAGAGGACATACACGCGGGCATACAGTCTTACGGCGCGCGGTTGGATTCGCGAGTATCAAATATGTCTGAGTCAGAGTTGCCCCCAGCTTATCAAGGGCCTCTGGTAAGTAAGTATACGAAATTAAATAAGATGATGGAAATTGCAGTTTGTGAAATAGAAAAAGGAGAAAAGTAAAAGTGAAAAAATTGTGTATCATAAAATTGAATGAGGAAGTAGACCTCGATAACGACGAAGAAATGCAGGCAGTTTTAAAAGATCGAATAGAAAGGGATTTCAGCCCTAATTCAAAGGTGAAATTTGGCATAACGGACGAAGAGGAAGAATGGTTAAAAAAGGTGGAATACGGCCTACCGGAAGAAGAGTTCGAACGAGAATTGACTACTGAAGAAAAGATAAAAGCAGGGA
>JABMRN010000052.1 GCA_013202515.1 Candidatus Omnitrophota bacterium
AACGGTATTTTTGCTTTTGCAATTTACGACCGTTTGCACAATAAAATTTTACTTTGTCGAGATAGATTCGGCGTGAAACCACTTTACTATTCTTTTACTGAACAAGGACTGATAGTTGCTTCAGAAATCAAAGCCATTCTTAAAGTATGCCCTAAAGATTTTAATATGCAGGCCATTTATGACTACCTTAAATATGGATTAATCGCGCATAATAACCAAACTTTTTTTGAAGGAATCTATTCGCTCGAAGCGGCCCACTTATTGGAATACGATTTGATAAGTAAAAAAGCAAAGAAAATTCGTTACTGGGATTTACCGGACGATAACACAAAGTGTGTGAGCACAGATGAGGAAGAAGTTTTAAGTAAAACTTATAGCATGCTTCGTGATGCAATGCGTCTTAATATGGTAAGTGATGTTGAAGTAGCAGTTAGCCTTAGTAGTGGGACAGATTCGACATTGTTGCTTAAGCTTGCGCAGGAAAGAAGTACTAGAATCAAGGCTTTTACCTTTGGCTTCGAAGAAAGCAATTATGATGAGGTTCGGCGCATCAGAGAAGAAACAAAGCTTAGAGATGTAGAATGGCATACTGTTTATATGAAGCGTTCCGAGATGCTTCCTACAGTGAAAGAAGCCATTTATTATTTTGAAACTCCCATAGGAGGCGTGGGTACACTTTCTGCGTACAATATGATGAAAGAAGTCCATAGGCAGAATATCAAGGTTATGCTTTCTGGAGAAGGCTCTGATGAATCTTTTGGAGGATACAGATATTATTTCCCGGCTTTTTTTAAAGATGTTGAGCACGATTCGAATCTATTGAAAAATGAACTGGAGGCTTACTCCCTTGCTCATGGACATCGTGTCAAACCTTTTTCGCAGGAATATCATAAGATGATAGCCCTAATAGATAAGGAGGCTGTATTAGCGCCCGATGGCACAGGCGAGCATATCTCTCACGAAAGCAAAGCGCTCAAAGATATTGTCAGACAGACGCAAAAAGAAAGAGCTAAGAGATTTTCCGGATCTTTTAAGCAGATTATGTATGATGATCTTGTAACAAAAAAGCTTCCCAAGCTATTGCATTTTCAGGATAGAGCCGGTATGGCAAATAGCGTAGAGACAAGGGTTCCCTATCTTGATCATCGTTTGGTGACTTTCATTTATAGCTTACCGGAAACATTTAAAATTAGACAAGGCCAAAGCAAATATTTAATAAGAAAAATACTTAAAGATATTTACGGATGCACGCATACAAGAAAAACTAAGCATTATGTAGCTACTCCCCAGAGGGAATGGTTGAGAACTAAAGCAATATGCGATCAGATACTCGGCATTGTTAAGGAAGGAAGACTAAAAAGAATGAACCTAGTTGATTTAAGGCAATTTGAGAAAGATTACTTAAAATATGTCGATTCGCGCGATCTTGGTAATTCTTTTTTTGTTTGGAAAATAATTAATCTTGAATATTTTTTAAACCAAAAATGGATATAGCAAAAAGGTTTAACATGTTGTCTAAAGACTTGGAGATATAGCTCTTGTTATTCGGAATAAAAAGAAAACTGTTGAATTGGTACGTAGGTACCAGGTATAAATCTAAATATTTCCATGACAATATATTTAGCATATGGGATTTTTTAGATGCGAATATAAGAATGGAAAAGGATGTTGTTATTTATAATACCGAAATACGCGGACATGTTAGCATTGAGAAGGGTACAGAAATCAACAATTCAATTATTCGCGGCAAGGTTTCTATAGGAAAGTATACCGCTATAAACGGTCCGGTTTCAGTTATTGTCGCTAAACATAACAGTATAAAAATTGGGAATTATACATCAGTAGCTCATAACGTTTCAATTGTGGAATTTTTTCACAATACACAACATCTTTCGACATCATTCTTGAATAGAAAACTGAGCGGAAGGCCCTCTCTGCTTGATACTTATTCTAAAGGCAGCATAGAGATAGGAAGTGACGTATGGATAGGGGCAGGCGCGGCAATTTTAAGCGGGGTTAAAATAGGAAATGGTGCTGTAATAGGGGCCAACAGTGTTGTCAATAAGGATGTGCCTGATTATGCTGTTGTAGCAGGCAATCCAGCAAAAATATTGAAATATCGCTTTGATAAATCCATCATAGATAATTTGCTACGTATCCGCTGGTTTGACTACGATTTAGAGGCTATTGAAAATTTAGGAGACACAATAAATCACCCCCTTGCACTAGAAACTATAGAATATGTGAAGAAACGGTTAGGTTGCAATGAGTAGATTTGAACAAAACAAAACAGATAAAAAAACCGCGGTTACAATTGCAATGAAGCAACTTTTTGAGTTCATTAATATGCCGCTAAGGAAAATATTTATCGTAATGATTTTTAATATTTTCGAAGCTTTCTTTGCTGTCTCCGGAATTGCATTACTATTTCCCCTTATTAAATTTCTTCAGCTTGGGAAAGACGCTTTTATTGCCCAGATGGGAGAGGGTCCTCTGCATTATCTGAAGGCCTTTACTGACTATATGCATCTGGACATTACGCTTGGACTTTTAATTTTGTTTCCTTTCCTGCCCATTCTATTGCAGCTTATTGTGCGATATTTGAATGAAACATATACAGGACACCTTCAGCATGATGCCATACGTCAAATAAGAGAGAAGCTTTTCAAGGCACTTCTCGGTGCCGATATTGATTTTTATACGAAAACGGAGTTAGGAGACATAGCAAATATTTTAACAAACAACGCCACATTGGCAGGCTTAAATGTAAAATATATTGTTGAATTCTGGAGTTTTCTCATAGTCGCTTCTATTTACGCTATGGTGCTTATTGTCATTTCTCCGATATTTACGCTTATTTCTGTTCCTATAATGCTTGTCATCCCCCTTTTAATGAAAAGGCAAGCCTCGATTCTTAGTTTACAGGGAAAAAATACCGTAAACGCTAATGCACGACTTTATGCATATGTAGTGGATAAATTCAAGTTTATAAAAAAAATATTCCTATTACATTCGGTTAAAGACGAACAAAAAAAGTTTTCCGAAACCGCCCGAGATCTCGAAAAAGCTACTGTAACAATAATAAGAACAAGATCATTCATCACCTCTTCTTTAGAACCGATGTTTTTTCTTGCTATTTTGATAATAATGTTTATCGGCGTGAGCTTTTCTAAGATCGATTTCGGAGTTTTGATACTTTTTCTATATGTGATATATCGACTGACTCCGCAGATTAAAGGGGCGATCAATTGCAGAAGTCAGATTCTTATTTATTATAGGAATTTTGAGAAGATAAAAACTATGTATGAGGAGATAAAAAGAAAGACAACAATAGTTAGCGGCAGGCGTTTATTTACTGGTCTCAAGAGGGGTCTGGCCTTTCGAAACATATATTTCCGTTACGATACGAAAAGTTTTTTATTTGAGCATTTGTCGGTTTACTTTGAGAAAAATAAAACAACTGCTCTTGTGGGCAAATCCGGTTCTGGTAAGTCCACAATTGTGAATTTGCTACTTAGATTTTGGGATGTAGGCAAAGGAGGCGTCTATGTCGATGATATCAACATTAAGGAACTGGATCTTGTCAGTTATCGTCATAAAATTGGGGTTGTTACTCAAGATGCGATGCTTTTTTATGGAACAATACTCGATAATATTACATACGGTTTAAGTGGCTTTACCAAGGAAGAGATTGATGAGGCTTGCCGTATGGCGCATGTTGACGAATTTATAGAACAGATGGAGAAGGGGTATAATACCTTCATAGGGGAATCTGGCACTAAGCTTTCTGGAGGGCAGAAACAGCGTATAGCTCTTGCTCATCTTTTTCTCCAACATCCGGAAATCATCATCTTAGATGAACCCACAAGTGCGCTCGATAGCGAATCCGAAAGATTTATTAAGGAAACATTAGAAGATTTAAAAGGAAATAAAACAATTATTGTTGTGGCACACAGGTTATCGACAATTAAACAGGCGGATAAGATTGTCGTTCTCGAAAACGGAACAGTAAGGGAAGAGGGGACGTACGATTTATTGGTTCAAAATGGTGGCTTTTTCAGAAATATGGTAAAACTGCAGAAAATTTAGCTATGAAGCAGCGAGAATTGTATAATACTTATATAGAAAGTAATAACAATGGATCTGAGAATCCGCTTGTTTCCGTAATTATTCCGACTTATAACAGGTCTCATATGTTGCTGCGTGCTGTTCAAAGCGTTTTGAGACAGACTTATAGAAGCCTTGAGTGCATAGTGGTAGATGATGGCTCAAGTGATAATTCGATCGAGAAAATAAGACGTCAATTTCAAGATAAGAGATTGATTTTTCTACGCCATGACATGAATAAAAATGCCTCTAGTGCCCGCAATACGGGAATAGCTTATTCAAAAGGTCAATTTTTAGCTTTTTTAGATGATGATGATGAATGGTTGCCAGAAAAACTTCAAAAACAACTTTCGCTTATTCAAAAACTTCCTCTAAATGTTGGGATGGTATACTGTTGGATGGACTGTTATGATAAGGACGACCGGATCGATATGAAGCATCACTCATTCTATACCGGTTATGTCTTTCCGCATGTTTTAGATGAGCAACGCATAGGAGGTTGCCCCACCCTTCTTATACGTCGCTCAGTTATTGATAAAGTAGGAGGTTTTGATGAGTCTATAGGACGTGGTGATGATGGAGATTTTATCCGACGAATATGCTTGAGATACGAAGTCGATTGCATTGCAGAAGTTCTTGTGAAGGTTTATACAGATCATGGGCATAGTCGTCTTACTCGAAACGATAAGACTGGTGTCAAAGAAGCTATACTGAGCTATAATGATAGATTGGTAAAGTTTAAGAGCGAGTTACATAAATATCCAAAACAAACCGCTAATATCTACGCTAGCGTAGCATATTACTATGGCGAAGCAGGTGACAGGAAGAATAGTATGACATTTTTCCAGAAAGCGTTTCGGAAATATCCATTTTGTTTTAATATTTACCGCTATGGATTGCGTAGATTAGGAAAGGCAATTTTAAAAAGATAAACGATATGGAAAATATTTTGTTTTTATACGAAGGTATTTTTAGAAAACCACGCTTGTGGTCTAATAGGGAATTAAAGAAAATAGCACACCTGTTTAAGGGGTCCGTAGTGAATGTTTCAGCCTGGAAAGATTATGATAAATCTGTTAAATATAAAGACTATATTTTTGGTGATTATGATAGTGGAGAACTATATCGTTCATATTTTGTAAATGCCGAGAAGTATACAATTACCAATCATCCCAACTGCCGAAAAGGTAACGGTGGTTCGGAATCAATTACGTTGGACCTAGAGAAGGAATTGCCGAGGGAATTTGAAAATAAATTTGATGTTGTTTTCAATCATACTGTGTTAGAGCATATTTTTGACGTATTTAAGGCATTTGAAAATCTTTGCCATATGTCAAAAGATGTGGTTATATTAGTGGCACCATTTATTCAGAAAGTCCATTATAGTGAAGAATATGGCGATTATTGGAGATTTACACCCCAGGCGTTAGACCAGATGTTCAAAAGAAATGGCTTTACTGTACTTCATAGGTCGAGCAGTAATCTCTTCCAATCGAGTATCTATTATTTTTATGTGGCGTCACGCCATCCGGAAAAATGGAGTCATTTGTTTCAGGTGAAGGATATTAACGAACAGCTCGGCAGAATAAACACAGGTAATAACGTTTTTATATTTGGCACCCTTCATTTGAAGTTGGAAATGCTTATAAGGAAATTGCTAGGTTTTTTAAAGATAAAGAATAATTAAGGAAATTCCGTGAATCAAAATTATATAACAAAGTCCGATAATAAAGAAAAACCTCTGGTTACGGTATGCATTGCAACTTGTAACAGATCAAACGTTATTGAGGTAGCACTCAAGTCTGTCATAGGGCAAAAATATGGACATCTAGACGTAGTAATTGTTGACGACTTTTCAAACGACGAGACAAAAGAGCTGATTGAAAAATATTCCGGCAAGGACAACAGAATACGTTATTTTAGGCACGATAGAAATGAAGGGCTTGCTGCTGCCAGAAATACGGCAATATTTAATGCTAAAGGCAAATATTTCACATTCATAGATGATGATGACCAGTGGGATCCCCAATTCGTAGAAAGCTTTGCCGATTTAGCTGAGCGATATGAGGAGCGCTGGTGTTTTTGTTGTGGGCAGCGGTTTATAAATAAAAAGGGATTAACTACATATATTATTCCCGAAATGGATGGAAACCTAATCGATTATATAAGAAAAGGCTATACGCCTCCTACTTCGGCCCAATTTTACTCTACGTCTATGCTACGAAAGGTGGGAGGTTATGATGAGCGAATTAAAAGCGGGGTGGACCACGATTTATGGTTAACGCTGGCTTTTAACAATTGCTACATAAAATCTATTAATGGTTGCTTATCTTTTTTCGGATCAGATGTTGCATATGGACGTATTACCGGCGACATAACTAAGCGTAGGGGCGAGATCGAGCTCTCGTTAGATATATGGAAAGAAAAAATAGTAAAGCATGAGGGTAATGAGTTTTATTCACATTTTGTTAAAAGTTATCGCGCTTATCTGGATGTGATGTTATTTACAGAAGCATTGAAGAAAAGAAATTTATTATCCGCATTAAAAATATTCATACGAAATGATTCAAAAAAATATATAATTAGTTATGTAGCCAATTTGTTTTTGGGACAATTGAAAAGATATATAAAAAGCAGTGGAAAGCTTGAAGTAAAACTAAATTCTTATCTGCTTCCGTATGTCGCAAAGAATCAATAAAAAAGAGAGGTGTTGTGTGGCTAAAAAAGCACTTATTACAGGTATAACAGGTCAGGACGGATCTTATCTGGCGGAGTTTTTATTAAAAAAAGGATACGAGGTTCACGGCATAGTGCGGAGAGTCGCACTCGAAGACCCGGGACATAGGCTGTGGAGGCTTAAAAATATACTTGATAAAATCACATTACATTCAGGTTCGCTTGAAAGTTATGCAAGCATTTATAATGTAACAGAGAAAGTTAAGCCCGATGAATGTTACCATCTGGCGGCACAAAGTTTTGTAAGTTATTCTTTCGAAGACGAATTTTCCACTATTAATACAAATGTTAATGGGACACTACACATGCTTTCTGCAATCAAGCAACGAGCGCCTAAGTGCAAGGTCTACTTTGCAGGTTCATCGGAAATGTTTGGATTAGTTAAAGAAACGCCTCAAAGTGAAAAAACACCTTTTCACCCGCGCTCTCCTTACGGGGTCTCTAAAGCAGCGGGTTTTTACATAACGCAGAATTACCGAGAGGCGTATAAAATTTTTGCTTGTAACGGTATTCTTTTTAATCATGAATCGCCGCGACGTGGTTTTGAATTTGTTACAAGAAAGATTAGCATGGGGGTAGCTAAGATTAAGCTAGGATTAGAAAAGGAATTGAAATTGGGCAACCTAGAGGCGCAGAGGGATTGGGGTTATGCGCCTGACTTTATAGAGGCAATGTATCTCATGCTTCAGCAGGACAAGCCCGATGATTATGTAGTGGCAACGGACGAAATACATTCCGTAAAAGAGTTTGCCCAGCTTGCATTCGATTGTGTGGGTCTTAATTGGAAGGACTATGTTACTGTGGATAAGATGTTTTACAGACCTGCGGAAGTGCATGAGCTGCGTGGAGACTATAACAAAGCCAAAAAGATCCTAAAATGGAAACCCAGGGTTAAATTTGCGGAACTTGTCGAAATTATGGTAAAAGCAGATTTGGAATACTTTAAAGTTAATAGATAGGAAAGGAAAAAGTGCTAAAACATATTACTGTTGGATTATTGATTCCCTATTGCGTTTTCTTGTTCTTCTTTTTTAAGAAAAAATCGCATGTAGAAAGTAAAACATTAGCAAAGCTACCTTTCATTTTTCTATTGTGCGCTGTGTGGAGTTTTTTACCTAGCATCATCGCGAGATTGCCGCTGGGTTTTTTGGGAAGAATAATCAACAATTTTTTTGTGAGCAACATCTTCTTCTTTTACGGGATTTTAAGGAAATTTAAAAATTCCGGTTCAACATACGGTTTAGGGGTTATTTTTGTGATTTTTTTCTCTCTTTTCTTCATTTTTGCACACCATCTCTATCTTCAGGAAAAGAAGATAAGAAATTTAAAGGAGAATAAATAATATGTCTCTTCCAGCTATGCATACAGCCGTAGGCATGAGTGTACCTTTTTTGATAGGTCTTTTGAGATTTCTTAAGACAAGAAGAGTGACCTCCCTCATGCTATTTATTGTAGCGGTTTTCATGATTTTTTGCGCAATGTGGGCTGAAATACCGGATATACCATCTTTCTTTTCCGAAAAGAATATGATGCTTGAGCACAACATTATGAAATGGAAACATGTCGATATTTTCTTTTTCCACGGGTTGCTTGATAGGTATCAATCTGAAGACAGGGGGCTTTTTGAAGGGGCCCTTCTTTTGTTGAGCATGTTTTTTCTTATGCTTTTTGCGGCCTCGCGGACCATTCTCAGCAATGAAAAGAGAATAGCTTCATTAAGCATTAAAGAGCCTTCCGGTGGTCATATTTCGTTTAATAAGCCTGCAAATTACGAAGATATCATTGATATACATTGCCATTTATTACCTGAAGTAGACGATGGTCCCGAAACGATCGAAGAGTCTATTGAGATGTGCCGTAAGATGGTGGATATGGGGGTTAAGCATGTTATTGCGACTCCACATCTTCCATGGCGGGAAAAGTATGAAAATAATAAAATCCTCTCATCTTATGAACTGCTAAAAAAGCGCTTGTCCGAAGAGCAAATAAATTTAAATATATCTTTAGGTTCTGATAACCACATTACATGGGATCTTATAGAAAAATTGAGGAAGGGCGAAGTATACCCGTTAGCAAATAGCAGGTATTTTCTTCTGGAGTTAGACCATTATACCATTCCGCCCAGCTTAGAAGATTTTATAACTCGCTGTAACAAAGAAGAATTTTATCCGATCATTACTCATCCTGAAAGGAATATGATTTTTCAAAGTGACATAAGCAGCTTAAGAAAAATAGCTGAAATGCCTGCGCTTATACAGATTACATCTTCAAGTCTACTTGGCTACTCAGGCAAGAAGCCGAAGCTAGCAGCTATAGATGCACTTAAAAGTGGGTTGGTGGATATTATAGCATCTGATGCCCATGCGCTGAATCATCGATTGAAGGGTTTCGAAGAGGGTTTGAAAGTGGCAGAGGACATAGTCGGACGTGAATCAGTTCAAGATATGATTTCTAGGACACCGGCCATGGTCATTAATAATGACAAAATAGAAT
>JABMRN010000053.1 GCA_013202515.1 Candidatus Omnitrophota bacterium
CATCCGGGTATATAAACATCAACCGGAATAACCTTATCTATCGGAAGAGGGCAATTGTAGCTGTGTATAAACATGCCTCTCGATAACGCGCACTCTCCTATAGCAACCACAAGACAGGGTTTTGGCATCTGCTCATACAGCCTCTTTACCCTCACCATTGACTGCCTGTTTCCAGAGCCGGTAACAAGCAGGACATCTGCGTGTTTTATGCTGCCAACAAGAATCATGCCGAATCTTTCAACGTCAAATCTCGGGGTTAAGCAATCCAATATCTCTATATCACAGTTGTTACAGCTTCCGGTGGAAAGATGAAATACCCACGGTGACTTAAGCAATGCTTTCAATTTTACGCTCATTTAGAATCCTTTATATGCCAACACTACTGCAATTATGGCAATTACTGTTAGCGGCCCCCAGAAAAATCTGAGTGCCTGATCAATCCTGACCCTGGGATTGGTATTTCTAATAACAGTAATAATCGCAACCAATCCGACATATTTCAATATTCCGTATAAAAGATGTATTCCGTCGTAGCGTATCCCGCCCATAAACAGTATTATCAAAAAGAATGGCAGGGTAAACAAAAGCATATTTTTCATTAATTTATACACTGCAAGCGCAGACCCAGAATATTCTATTAATGCCCCGCCTGTAATTTCGGTTTCTGCTTCTGCAATGTCAAACGGCACAAGGCCTAGTTTTGCCTGTACACACATTATTACGACAATAAGTGCCAGAATACCAGAGGGACTTGCGACAATAACGCCGTTTTGCGCCTGAAAACTCAATATATCACCGAGCTTTATAGAAAAACCGGATTTTATAACCGGTACTAAAACTGCAAATAAGAAAGGAAGTTCATAACCTAAGACAAGTTTCATCTCACGGGAAGCCCCTAAGCTTGCAAGAGGATTTCCGGAAGCAAACCCGCCCATTATGATGCTTAAAGAAGGAATGGTCAGAAGGTATACAGCTACTATCAAGTCGCCTATGAAGCTATGTCCGGGATTCATGTTGTTAAGCCACAAAAGCGTCGATACAAGCATTACGCTTGATATACCTATTATAGGGGCCATGAGGAACGTGGCCTTTGAAACACCGCTCGGAACAAGGGTCTCCTTGCCCAGAAGTTTTACGATATCTACCAGAGGCTGTAGAATCGGCGGGCCAACCCTGTATTGAACCCTCGCTGTTACCTTCCTATCAATCCAGCTGGCAACGAGTCCAATAACCGCTGTTAATATAAAACCGAAACAAATGAAGTATAACGCGTATATCATGCCTTTTCTCTCTGCCAATGTGTTGAATGAACAATGATGTTATCGCCCACAAGAAACGTATTCTCATCCAATTCAATATCACCGCTTTTTAAAGCAAGCGCTCCGAACGGACATGTAGTAATGCAAAGCGGTTCTTTCTTTTGATCTCTTCTATCAAGACAAAAATCGCAATTTTTAATTAGAAGAGGTACGAGTTCCGGATAAATCGTGCCATAAGGACATGCGTGGGAGCAAGATTTACAGCTCACGCACCTCATATTATGTCTTATAAGCAACTTATCCTTTTCTTTCTGCTGCTCAAGTGCTTCTTCGGGGCAGGAATTGACGCAATGTGCCTCATCGCACTTTCGGCATACAAGAGCATATGTCGCGAGTTCCGCAACAGAAATAATGCCAATATTCTCCGGATGATAGAAAAAGCTGCATTTTATTACGCAGTCCTTACACTCTCCGGATGCACAAATATCAAGGTCGATAAAGAGCCTCTTATCTTTACCCTTGTCAGGGTCTATATTCATCTTTGCGCTATGTATTTGCTCTGCACTTGTTGTCATCTTTTTCTCTCTATGCCCAGATCTCGTGGAAATTCTTTATCTTGTCATACGTGAACACGGGGCCGTCTTTACAGGCATAATAAGTGCCAATTCTACAATGGCCGCATTTTCCTATGCCGCAGGACATGTTCTTCTCCATCGAAAGATATACATTCTCGTCCTTAAATCCCAAATCAAGAAGCTTGAGTGTCGTAAATTTCATAGCAATGGGCGGCCCGCAGACAACCGCAATACCTTTTTTGTAATCCATCTTAACATCGTCAAGAATAGTGGTTATAAGCCCTACGTGGCCTTTCCAGGCCTTGTCCCCCACATCAACGGTAAGCCTCATATTAAGGTCTTTTCTTTTTGCCCATTCGGCGGTTTCGTCTTTGAAGAGAAAATCCTTGTGTGTTTTACAGCCACCTCTAAAGAATATATTTTTAAAATCTTTACTGTTATCAAAAAGTTCATACATAAGGCTTCTTAAAGGAGCGAGGCCGCAGCCACCTCCGACAACCAGTATTTCATTCCCCTTAAATTTTTCCAGTGGATATCCCTTACCCAAGGGTCCCCTTAGCCCCACTATATCGCCTTTTTTAAGTTCATGGATTTTCTCTGTAACCTTACCTACCTTCATGACGCTTACTTCCATCGTCTCCTTGACCGAAGGCCTTGAAGAAGGGGTAAACGGCGCCTCTCCTACGCCCGGAACAGTGAGTTCTATAAACTGTCCTGAAATAAAAGAAATAGGCTCCTTGGGCTTAAGGCGAAACGTCTTTATGGTAGATGTTTCTGTAATTACATCTAAGACCTCTGTCTTAATGGGCCTATAGGGATTAGACATTGTCCACTAGCCTCTTTAGAACTTTTCTTATATCTATTTTTGCCGGGCAGCCTGATATGCATCGGCCACAGCCGGTGCAGGCATAAATATCGGCTATCTTCGGGAAAAAATCGAATTTCTTCTCAAACCTGTTTCTTAATCTCTGCCATAATTTTGCCCGCGGGTTTTCACCGCCGGCAACCCTCGCAAAATCCTTTATCATGCAGGAATCCCACATCCTGAGGCGTGCCATCTTTTTCTTATCCTTCTGATCATAAAGAAGAAAACAGTGGCATGTCGGGCATATGGTATTACAAGAGCCGCATTCAACACATGTCTTTGCCTCATCCTGCCATAGATCAGAATCGAAATTTTTCTCTATGATAGCTTTAAATGAGCTTTGATCCGGAACATCGTTTTTCTTTATATTTTTTTCTACTTCCTCGATTATCCTCTGCCTCTGTCCGTCAATTTCTCTGATGGCTTTCTTGTCTGTTTCCTTAAAAAGATTGCTGTGTTTACGAAGGAGTGCTTCGCCTTTTTTGGAACCTGATAAGGCTATATACCCTCCGTCTGCCTCGGAAAGATTAATATCAAAAC
>JABMRN010000054.1 GCA_013202515.1 Candidatus Omnitrophota bacterium
CCTATTTTTTTTCCGTTAATGGTAATATCATAGGTTTCTTCTTCCTGACAACAGAATCCCCCGCTCTTTATATTTCTTTTGGGCTGGCTGAGGGAATATTGAGGATTTAATCCCAAATTGCGAAAACCGGATATCAAAAATGCGCAAAGCCCCTTATAAGATTCGTTTAGCCTTCTCGGAACAGCAAGATCTTCCCTTCGACATACAATGCTATAGGATATATCGCTCCCGTGATATACGATACCGCCGCCTGTCATTCTACGAACAAACGGCACAGCGTCTTTATTACATTTTTCGGTATTAAGCAGAATCTCTGCATCCTGAAAGCAGCCTAGTGAAAAACTACCCGAACTCCATCCGTAAAACCTTAATGTAGGCGGAATTTTACTTTCTGAGAAAAGATCAAGCATTACCTCATCGGAGGCCATGTTTGTATATGGGTCTTGAAAACCAGATTCGATAAAGCGCCAGGTGCCTTTGTCTGTGATTAGTTTTTTGTGGTGGCTTGCCATCGTAAATCAAGATCCCTGGCTGCCTTTGTTTCGTCCAGCCGCTCAATGGGCATTTTTACCGGGGCATCTTGCAGTTTTTTTGGGTTTTTTATAGCGAGATTTGCCGCTTCTATCATTATGTCAATAAAACGGTCTAAGGTTTCTTTTGACTCTGTTTCTGTCGGTTCAATCATAAGCGCCTCTTTTACTATCAGAGGAAAATATACAGTAGGAGGATGAATACCGTTATCTATAAGGTATTTGGCTATATCCAAAGCGCTAACACCGTTTTCTTTCTGCTTAGATGCGGAAATAACAAATTCATGCATACAAATTCTATCGTAGGGTATATCAAAATATTTCTCTAGTCGCTTTCTGCAATAATTGGCGTTTAAAACTGATTTTTCGGCAATTTCTACTAATCCGGCTTTTCCAAGATAAAGCATATACGCATAAGCCCTTAATATAACACCGAAGTTTCCCCAGAATGGCGCAATATACCCTATAGTATGGGGACAATTGCGGCTTAAGGCAAATGTGCCATCAGCGCGCTTTACAACCTTCGGCACAGGAAGAAACTGCAACAACTCACTTGTTACCCCTACCGGTCCGGACCCCGGCCCACCGCCCCCGTGAGGGGTGGAAAATGTCTTATGCAGATTAAGGTGCACAATATCAAAACCGATATCGCCAGGTCGGCATTTACCGGTTATAGCGTTTAAATTCGCACCATCGTAATACATAAGCGCCCCGACTTTATGCGCGAGATCAGCTATTTTTTTGATCGAAGGATTGAATATGCCAAGCGTATTAGGACATGTAAGCATTACACCGGCAGTGTCCTTGTTCAATTTGCTTTCAAATTCGTCTATATCCATGCAGCCGTCTTTATCCGTAGGTATAACTATTACTTCGTAGCCCGCAATAGCCGCACTGGCGGGATTGGTTCCGTGCGAGGAATCCGGCACTATTATATATTTACGCCTGTTTCCATGTAACTTATGATATGCAGCTATAATCATAGCTCCCGTAAGCTCACCATGAGCCCCTGCTAAAGGCTGTGTGGTATATCCGCTCATTCCCGTTATTTCACACAATAGCTCTTCAGTTCGGTAAATAACCTCAAGCGCCCCTTGGGCAAGTTCGCCTCCTCCGCGAAGATGTGTAAGAAGCGGATGAAAGTCCGTAAATCCCGGCAGTTTTGCAATCTTTTCGGTAAACTTGGGGTTATACTTCATGGTGCAAGAGCCGAGGGGATAAAAATTTGTATCAACCGAAAAATTCATGCGTGAAAGATTTGTATAATGCCTTACGACATCTAATTCAGAAACCTCAGGAAGCGCCGGATCCTTCTGGCGAGCATACTGATGAGGAAAGCTTGCCTTGATTGGAACATCCTTCTCGGGAATTTGAAAACCCACTCTACCCTTTACGCTCTTTTCGAATATCAATTTCATAGAACGGCCTCCAGGGTATCGGCAAGTTTTACGATTTCCTCTTTGGTTCTCTTTTCGGTCACCGTAACAAGCATATAGTTATCCATGCCTTTATAAAATCTGCCTAGTGGAAAGCCGCAGGCGTAGCCTTTGTCTATCATTTTATTAACGACCTCATCGGCGTTTTTAGGCAAAAGAACGGTAAACTCATTAAATGTAGGCGAACTTCTTTTTACCTCTACCCCGCGTATTTTATCAAATGTTTTCTTTGCGAATTCCGCCTTCTCGAAATTGAGCCGGGCAAGATCTTTAAGCCCTTTCTTTCCCAGAAGTGCCAGATAAACAACCGCCTGAAGTGCACAGAGTGCCTCGTTAGAACAAATATTGGATGTTGCCCTTTCTCGGCGTATGTGCTGTTCACGCGCCTGCAGGGTTAGAACAAATCCCTGACGGCCTTTCTTATCAGTGGTTCTTCCGACAATTCTGCCGGGCATTTTACGCACGTATTCTTTTTTTGCCGCCATAAAACCTAGGTAAGGCCCTCCTGAAGAAAGTGGAAGTCCCAAACTCTGGCCTTCGCCCGTAGCAATATCACAGCCTATGCTTCCAGGCGTCTTCAAAATACCCATAGCAATCGGATAAACCGATTGTATAACAAGGGCTCCGCAAGAATGGGCTTTTTTCACTATATCGCTGTGGTCATCAATAGCACCAAAAAAGTTAGGATTTTGTAAAATTACTGCTGCAGTC
>JABMRN010000055.1 GCA_013202515.1 Candidatus Omnitrophota bacterium
GTTTACAATAGATGAAAAAGTTGAAATTTTATTAAGTTCCGATACACCAGTTGGAATATGCAAGTCTATCGGCCTTGGCTTAATAGGTTTGGGGGAGGCTTATGATAGATTAAAACCGGATATAGTTTTAATAATGGGGGATAGGTTCGAGGCCTTTGCAGCAGCTTCAGCGGCTTTGGTTTTAAGAATACCCATTGCTCATTTATACGGAGGCGAAGCTACTTTTGGTGCAATGGATGAAGCCATAAGGCATTCTATAACAAAAATGAGCCATTTCCATTTTACTTCCACAGAAAAATACAGAAAAAGAGTAATCCAATTAGGAGAGAACCCTGAGCGCGTTTTTAATGTAGGCGCTGTCGGGCTGGATAATATAAAAAGATTAAAGCTTTTATCTAAAAAGGCGCTTGAAAAAGAATTAAATTTTAAATTTAACAAACATAATCTTTTAGTTACATTCCATCCGGTTACACTAGAGAATAATACGTCAAAGCAGCAATTCCGCAGCTTACTGAATGTATTAGATACCTTAAAAGACACTAATATTATCTTTACGTATGCAAATGCTGATACGCATGGTCGGATACTCAATACTATGATAGAGCAATATATTGATAAAAGACGGCATAAATCTGTAGCATTTAGCACGATGGGGCAGCTGAAATATCTGTCAACAATGCAGTTTGTTAATGCAGTTGTAGGGAATTCATCCAGCGCCATTGTGGAAACTCCAAGTTTTAAAATAGGCACAATAAATATCGGAGACAGGCAGAAGGGAAGAATTAAACCGGAAAGCGTAATAGACTGCCAGCCCAAGGAAGGTTCTATTCGCAAGGCGTTTAAAGAAATATATTCGAAAAAATTTCAGGAAAATTTGAAAAATGTTAAAAGCCCTTTTGATAGGGGTGTAATGGCATCATTGAAAATCAAAGAGATTGTTAAGAATATTAGCCTTGACGGCGTTTTAAAAAAAGAATTTTACGATATTTGTTCGTAAGTTAAAAACAAGGATTAATAAATGCGTAAAGAAATATATTTAGATGCCCCGAATGTAGGTCTGTTGGAAAAAGAGTACCTGTGCAAGTCAATTGATAGCACTTTTGTGTCTACATTCGGAAAGTTTGTTCCAGAATTTGAAAAAGGATTTGCAAAATATTTAAGAATTAACAACGCTGTGTCAACTCAGAGCGGAACGGCAGCTATTCATATGGCATTACGCGAATTGCAAATTGGCAAAGGAGATGAAGTAATCGTTCCTGTTTCAACATTTGTCGCAACAGTTAATCCTGTTGTCTATGTGGGCGCTTGCCCTGTTTTTGTTGATGTTGAACCTGCTACATGGAATATGTCGCCTCTGGATATCAAGAAAAAGATAACGAAGAAGACAAAAGCTATTATTCCGGTGCACCTCTATGGTAATCCGTGCAATATGGACGAAATAATGCACATAGCGCAGTCACATGGCCTTCGCGTAATAGAAGACGCAGCGGAAAGTTTAGGGGCAAAATATAATGGTAAATTTACCGGGACATTCGGGGATATGGGATGTTTTAGTTTTAATGGAAATAAAATTATTACTACCGGAGGAGGCGGTATGGTGGTAGGTAGTGATGCAAAAAAGATCGCTCATATAAAACTTGTAATAAATCAAGCTAATGATGGATGCGGGGAGTATTATCATCCCGAGATAGGTTACAACTACAGAATGACAAACTTAGAGGCAGTGCTCGGTCTTGCGCAAATGACTAAGTTGAAAACCTTTTTAGCGAAAAAAAGAAAATTTAACGCCATATACAGAAAAGAACTGAAAAAAATAAATATGATAAGCTTTCAAGAAGAATTAAATGGTGCGAATAGTTCACATTGGTTAACATGTATTATTTTTAACAAAGACATTGATATTCTGAAGCTACAAAAAAGACTAAAGGATAAAGGAATACAAACAAGAAGGACCTTTAAGCCGTTAGTAGAGTTCCCTCCCTACGTGTCATACAATAAAGGGAAGTATGAGAATTCGTATAATATCTATTCAAAGGGTTTATGCTTACCAGGCTCGACTCTTAATAATGAAGAAGAGATAAATTACGTTTGCAGGACTTTAAAAAAGGAAATTGCATATATTGTGCGGTAAAATGCCGCATAATTAAAAGTAAAAAACTCTTAAAAAAAAGGTTAATAAATATGATGCCCGAAAATATTCAGATTGAAAAGCATGAAACAGTAAAAAATACTTTAAAAAAATTAGATAAAACTGCAGAAAAAGTATTATTAGTAGTTGATAGGAGAAAGAAACTGTTGGGCACGATTACCGACGGCGATATCAGGCGGTTTGTTTTGAGCGGAGGAAATCTGGACAGTAAAATTGATACTATCTATAATACCAGTCCCATTTGCGTGAGAAAGAAAAACTTTTCGTTAGACAACGCCAAAAAACTTCTCATAAGCAATAAAATAGAATTAATCCCTATCGTCCAGGAGAACAATATGGTTGTGGATTTTATAACGTGGAGTCAGGCATTTTCCAAAGGCAGAATCTTTAATTTAAACAACAAGATAAATGAGCAGGTTGTTATTATGGCCGGAGGCAGAAGTACGCGACTGGAACCATTTACAAAAATTCTTCCTAAACCGCTCATACCCATAGGTGATAAGCCCATAATAGAGATAATCATAGACAGATTTAAAGAATACGGCATACTGGATTACTATTTAATCTTGAACTATAAAGCAGACTTGATTGAGTCGTATTTTAATAATATCGATAAGGATTACCGCATAACATCCATACGGGAGGATAGTTTCAGAGGAACTGCGGGTGGTTTGAGTTTATTGAAAAACAGAGTGGAAGATTGTTTTATAGTTTCTAACTGTGATGTTATAGTTAATGCTGATTTTTGCGATGTTTTGGAATTTCACAAAAAAAACAGAGCCTTTCTTACAATATTATCGTCATTCCAACATTATAAGATACCATACGGCGTTGTGAAATTTACGGAAGGTGGAAGAGTTGTAGACATTATCGAGAAACCTGAACATACGTGTACTGTAAATACGGGTGTATACATTATGAATAAAGAATGTTTGGATTATATACCTGAGGGTGCCCATTTTGATATTACAGACTTAATAAAAGAGCTTATAAATAACAAAAAAGAAATTTTTACTTATCCGGTTAATGAAAATGATTATATAGATATTGGTCAATGGGATGAGTATAAAAAAGCCATAGAAAAAATGCGCTTTTAAAAATAAAAAAAGATGCAGTTAAAGATAAAATCAAAAATATTTTTCACAGGCTTTTTCTTGGTAACCGTTATTATCGCGGAATTATATTTACGTTCAAATTCCGCAATTTTATCGTCTAGTGAGGCAATTAGATTAAATGACCCTCTGGTTCATCATGATTATAATCCTGGCGTCACGTTTATCACGCAAATGGATAAGAATAATGAGCTACCACCGGTTATTAATAAAATAAATTCTTTTGGAATTAGAGGGCCTGAAATAAGCAAAAAAAAGGCACGAAGAGTACTGTTGTTGGGAGATTCATTTATACAGGCAGACGAGGTTGATTTCAAAGATACATTCTCAGAAAAACTAAACAACCATTTCGACGGAAAGTTGGAATTTATAGCACACGGCATAGGAAGCTGGTCCCCCACTACTGAATTTTCGTGGTTATGCCACAAGGGGATAGAGCTTTTCCCGGACGAAGTGAACATCTTTCTGTGCGCAAACGATTTTTATAGAGAAAATGTTTATAGCATGAGCGATGTTTCTTACCAGCGACAGGCATTATATGAGGGAGATGTGCCTATAGGATACAAGGTAAATATTGCTGAAGGGCAAAACAGTTTATTTGCCAAGATCAAAAAGACTCTAAAAAAGATACATATAATACGTTGGATACATGAGCGATTGAAATTGATAATATTTAAAATAACCTACAGGATATTTCACAAGGAACAGATAGTCTCTGATTTAGCAGACGAGGTTGTCTTATTTTCACGTGATGCTGCACTATGGCCAGAGGATTTACAAGATAGCGTAGATTCCACGGTAGAAGTAATATACAACATAAAACATTTTTTGGAGCAGAA
>JABMRN010000056.1 GCA_013202515.1 Candidatus Omnitrophota bacterium
CAAAGAGTATGCCTAATTACACATTTACAATAATCGAAGAACCCAAACATGAAAGTGCCCAATTATCTTGACATTACTTCCGGAAAACTATTGTATACAAGTCTTAACAATTCTGATAACCTATTATCGTACATATCCACAAAATCTTCTGAATCAAGAGATTCATGCGTAATTACATTATCACCGTGTGTAACAGCGCCCAATCCTAAGCTAATGCCTATAGCATATAAATCATCTTCGGATAGACCGGCATCTCTCATCTGCCGACGAATAATTCCTATTGTGGTTTCTGACAAAGAGTGAATATCAAGTTGATCTGTATTTCCGGACCTCGTTCTAAACCTCGCAGGCTCTGATATGTATTCAAATTTTCCTGACTCATCGATCTGCATTATGCCTACTTTTGTCATCCAGTGTCCAAAGTTAACCCCTACAATCCTAACCGGAATATTCACATCATCAAGAGCCTTAGATTGACTAGCGTCATCTGCAACTGTCTGCTTTTCAAGCTCTGGTCGGCTTCTTCCCTCCGACTCTATGACAAATCGTTCGCCACCAAGATATTTCCCTGTCATCTTGCTTATTACAGCATTTCCATGTGCCCTATCATAATGCTCATCAAAATAGTGTTTCAACCTATCGCTGATTCCGTTGATATCAGAACTAACCGTTACACTCAACGCACCCCACGTTACAATTCTATTATTGATTTCTGCGGCAAGATATTTAAGGACAACTGTCAGAAGATCATCATCGAGGTCTCTGGGAACCCATATAGAAAGATCCAGATCCCCGCTACGCGTTCCGCTAAAGCTAAGATTTACGCTCTGGTATTTTTCTGGAGAAATTTCGGCATCTTCTTTCATCGCAGCAAAAATATCCTGCCATTTATGTATAAACTGTTCATCTTTCAGGATGCCTAGGCCACCTCTTTTTATCTCTATTTCAAAACCACTTTTATCAATAGCCCATTCGCATACCCTACCTCTTGTATTTAATACTTCCTTAAGTGATTCTTCCCGCCCTTTTTTAGCAATAAAAATACAATATCCACCACCACCGGAACCAATTGACGCCGCCCCTTCGATAAGATCCCGCGTATCTGCGATCATATCATCCAAATATTCTGTCCTGAGACCAGGGCTTGCTTTTTTGGCAACATCGTATTTTTCCGTAAGCATCCTTCCCAGCAATTCCATATCCCCGTTGAGCAGCGCATCAATCATTTGTCTGTGAACTTCATATGCCCATTTCCTTAAGGCTATTGTGGGACCTCGTGATGCAGACAGCATCTGACGGGTCCTTTTGAAATCATCGCCTGCGCTATCTCTTTTGATTATGCTGTCCCAAAGAATAAGTCTTCGCTTTAAGGCGTCTCTGGTATCATCAGACAGGTCAAGCTCATTAATATCTGGAAAAATTTTGCCTGGCTGTACATGTAATTCCTTTAATGCCGGAAAGTACGGTCCCAGATGGTCCTGCCATCCTCCCATAGCGCCCGTCAACAGCTCGGCTAAGCATACACTTTTACTTGTATCTTCGATAGGCTCATTGCGACCCAATAATTTATTTATGGCTATAAATGCCGAAAGACTGAGGATGTTACTGCTTCCACCGCCCTGCGAAAGATTGTGCCCTGTCTCTATCTCAAGGCCTCCTCCCAGCTCATCCATAATCTCGTTGATGGATCTGTTGCTATGGGGGTCTATGATTCCTGAAATATACAAAATTATCTTGGCTAGCCTAAAGGGGTCATCTTTATCATCATATTCTTTAACATCCTGCGCAGACACCAGCTCTGTTTCATATGTTTTTTTCTCACCATACGCATTCTTGTCTATTCTTCTCAACCTCAGCACATTCGTGTTCAGAACCCTGATTTTTACATAACATGGTTTTATGCCGTTGATAGTTACGCCCATGTTAAGTACCCTACCCCCTTCTTTCAGGCTGACAGATAGGTGATCTGAGGACAAGCAGCTGCTAAAAGGAATTCTGGCAGGAGCGCTTACCTTAATTTCATCACCGTGATTAAATGCAAAAGTTCTCCCTCTACTTCTTTCCTTACTGATTTCAAGCCAGTCCATGAGCATTTGTCTAGCCTTTTGCTTATAATAATCATCATTATGAGGAGGGTCTTTTTTGGCTCTGGTTGTTTTAAGACCGGCCGATACATAGTCCTCAGGAATGTATTTAACTACATAGTCATCCGAAATAACCCATTCATATCCTGGAAGGTTCTCTGGCGAAACGTCATCTTTCTTTGCGACCTGTACGAGGAACCTCTCATCGCCCTTCTTATATAGGATAAAGACAACACCTTCATCAGGCAACGTTCCTTTAAAGCCTATTTCATCAAGGGCAGCTTTAAGTTTTTCGGGGAAGGTTTCTTTGAGGTATTCTACAGGGACAATGTTTTCAATAGTGATATCAGCTTCTGCGAGGGGTTTGCCAAGTTTTGCAACTATTGCCTCTTCCGCAAACCTTGAGGGAAGAGATTCTAGATCCCTTTCGGCATCGCCGAAGAAATACGCACCTATATCATATACAGAAGCGAGTAGCGCGCTCTGGGAGAATATGGATTCATCGAATTTCTGCTGGAAGTTAGTCCATGCTGCAAGATTTTGGTTTGGAGCAGTGTGATCAGGTGGATATGCCCACGATATATCGAGAACAATAAAAGCAGAGATTAATGCTACAGCTATAATCTTGAATAATAAGCATGTTCTTATTTTATCCATACTATATATGCCTTTCATGCTATATTCTTTAATCAAAAGCAATGATTCATATATGTATTATATCGAAAGATTGAATTTTTAGTGTCACAGGAAGGTAACAATTGTGAAATTGTGATTCCTAACAAAATTTTGAAAGTGTAGCCTCATTTGCAGTCCGAGAAGTCCTTCTTCTACCCTTAAGGCCGTCCGTTTCCCCCCTATTCCACAATAAGCCCTATTAACTTATATACATTAGCCTTACGTATAAAATC
>JABMRN010000057.1 GCA_013202515.1 Candidatus Omnitrophota bacterium
AAAATTTATTTAAATTCTTTCCATCTTGGGGTAAAGGGTAAAAAATGACGTTGTTTGATGATATTGCTCGAGATTATGATGGCCCAGCTTTATATAATGAACCAAAATTCGCGTATTATAATCGTTCAAATAGAGAGGCTATAGGTAGAATTCGCCATCTTCTTGAAGAATGGTTTTTACATTATCCGGTCGACCATCAAACGGAATTACGTTCAAAGTTTCGATCTGACATAAATGCACATCATTATTCTGCATTTTTCGAATTAATTATATATGAGCTTCTCCTTCGACTAAATTACAAAGTGACAATTCATCCAGATATTGATGGTTCAGAAAGAAAACCTGATTTTCTTGCTGAATCCTCCAAATGCGAATCATTTTATATCGAAGCAGTTTTGGCTACCGACAAATCTGCAAGAGAAATTGCAGAAGAAGCACGAATGGGAGAGGTCTATGATGCGCTTAATCGAATGGAGTCACCGAATTTTTTTATTGAAATGGAAATAATCGGAGCACCTAAAACTCCTCCATCAGCGAAAAAAATTAAAGCCTTTCTTGCTAACCAACTCAAGCATCTTAACCCTGACGATATTGCTGCATTATGGCAGTCTGATGACAGAGAAAAGGTGCCTCATTGGAATTATGAGCATGATGGATGGAAAATAATTTTTTATCCAATTCCAAAATCACCCAAAGGGAGAAGTAAGCCAGGTAGCAGACCTATCGGAGTTATTTTAAACGGCAAATTTTCTGTTTTAGATTCGCATTCTGCGATTAGAGATACAATCATTGCGAAAGCCAATCGTTACGGCAAACTCGAATGGCCTTATGTAATTGCAGTAAACGCCTTGGGTGAAGATGTAAAAAATATCGATATAATGAATGCTCTTTTTGGCGAAGAACAAATTGTTGCAAACTTTGGCTGGGGACCAAAAAAACATAAACACACAAGAGCAAGAAATGGCGTATGGATAGGCGAGCCAGGCATTCAGTATACTGGAATAAGTGCAATTTTGATAGCACATCCTTTATTGCCTTACAATATTCCAAAAGCCCCTATCCGTCTTTATCATAATCCTTGGGCTAGGAAAAAATATTCATCAAATCTAACATGCTTGCCCCAATCTGTACCCCAGGAAAATCGGCTAGAACCAATAGAGGGAAAGCCGCTCGGAGCAATATTTAATTTATCACCTGAATGGCCTGGATAGTAAAGCTACCTTATCATTTTCCTCATCGCCCAAATCTTTTGAAAATTCTCTTCCAAAAAAGACGACCAACGGAAGCTAGTTCTTAGGAGGAGGGCATCTTGGGGGAAGGCGCCTCTTTTATAACCCCATTAATCACTCTAATCAGCTCCTTGTAGGACCGTGCGCGAACTATGGAATCACGTACTTTGCAGGCCTCGGGAACGCCTTTCAGATACCAAATGGCTACTTTTCGCATAAAGCCAAGCCTGCCTTTTGGCCTTAAAACCTTATACTTTTCAAGGTAATAAAGGTGTCTTTTGAGGGTCTTTTTCTTCAAGGGTAGGGGTCGTTTTGGGGCTATTTGGCCGGTCTTAAGATACTCTTCAATGTCCTGAAATATCCATGGATTGCCCAAAGCACCTCTGGCTACCAGTATCCCATCACATTCGGTTTCATCAAACATTCGTTTGGCAAGGACCGGATTTAGGATGTTGCCACTTCCAAATACAGGGATCTTTACGGACTCCTTTATGGCCTTTATGGCATCATAATCAATGTCTCCAGCATACCCTTGAGCTCTGGTTCTGCCATGAACAAAGAGCGCCTTGGCTCCGGCTTCCTGGCAATTTTTAGCTATTATTTGGGACTCTTTTGGGCTTGATTTTTCGTATCCGGTTCTTAGCTTTACAGTGACCGGGCATGGTAGATTTATGGCTAGAGTTTCAATGATTTCGAAGAGTTTTTGGGGCTCTCTTAGGAGTGCTGATCCGCATCCTTTTCTGGTGACTTTTCTTACTGGACAAGCTGCATTAATATCAAGAAACGCTATATCAGTGAGGTCTATAAGCTTCTTTGCGGCATCCAATAAAACATGGGGTTTTTCACCAAGCAGTTGAGCAGCTATTGGGGTATCTTTTCTATGGGTTTTTAAACGCCTGATGGTGTCTTTATGGCCTCTGTATAAAGCATTGGCATCTATCATCTCAAAGAAGCAAAAGCCGGCTTTATGCTCCCTTGATATAAGCCTGAAAGCCATATCCGTACAGCCTGACATAGGAGCTAAAAAGATGTTGGTTATGAGGTTTATAAAGTCAAACTTCATGGGTTTATTATACAGTCTTGAAAGATATAAATAAAGGCTTTTTTTAGGGTTTATAAGGGGTTTGGAAGAGGTTTATAAACAGCTATGGAGCTATCCCCTTAAGCTGAAAAAACGGCAGGGGAGAGGTTGATAGGGGCGAAATAGGGCTATGGATAAGGTCATATTAAATGATGTTGCTGTGCTCCGGGTTAAAGGCTGTTGAATATGGGTTAAGTAGACTGTGGGACAGGCCGTATATACAGAACCTAGGCAAACATATACAAGCTTGATACGCCGTGAATCATATATGTGAAGTTAACATAAGATATATTATAGGACGTTGCATATGTAGCCCAATATGGTATATATGGCGCTTCTTGTGGTCTTTAGTTTAGCTCTTCAGGCGTGTGCTTCGTGGGATTTATCGGGGCTTCTTTTGGCTGGCTTCCCGGCTTTGCTGATGTTTATGATCCTCCCCGAATCGACTCCCTCAATGAGTGTCTTTCGGGCTCGCTTTAGTATCCGGCTTAAGGTCTGTTGTGATACACCCATAGATACGGCAGCTTCTTTCTGGCTTAGGCCCTTATAATCGGCCAGTCTTAGAGCCTCATACTCATCAGCCTCCAAAGTCACGTATCCTGGCCTACCAATCCTGCCCCTTGGGCTGAACTGCCTTATTTCAGGCTCCTTATGGATGATTCTATGTTTTTTAGGTCTTCCGCGTGGCATATTTTATTATAAAATGGGTATTTTACGATGCTCTATAAACAAGTTTTCCACAACTTATAATATTGAGTATATACTCATTAATGTAGTATAGCATATACATATTGGAATGTCAATAGCGGTTTCTGGATTAATATACGTCTAGGTCTTTTAATCCTTGGTCTGAGATGCCAAAATGGTGGGCAATTTCATGCTGAAGAACGTGCTTTACTTCTTCTAAAGTCCGTGATTCCATAATCCGCGCAGGATCCTACAAGGAGCTGATTAGGGTGATTAATGGGGTTTCGGGAAGGTAGCTTCTCCCCTACGTCGAAGCGTATCTGTTTCGCAAAACAGTGCAAGTTTCTTATTTTGAACAACTACTACACAAGTATCGCAAGAACAAGAATAATAAAGATAGACCAACCAGGGTGCAACGATACCCAATGAAAAAGCTTCTCTAAAACAAAATGTGTATAATGCCATTTATCCATATTTTTCTCCTCCCCTTTTCCCTATAAACCCAAATCCCCACTATTATGATTGTACCTTAAGCCCCTAAAGACTTAAGCGGTTCATAGACTAAAAATGTTGGCCAGACGAGTCTTAGTGGTCCTCTCATTAATCGTATTTCTTATTACCTATTTCTTCTAACTACAACTGGCGGAGTGTAGCTTCATTTGCAGTCCGAGAAGTCCTTCTTCTCCCCCTAAAGCCGCCCGTCTCCCCTCCCATTCACCCAAAAGAACACGCAGCCTATTCCCTATACTTGCCTAAATCGTTAAAAGCTTCACGTACAGTTCTTTCATTCAGGCTAAAACGTTTAGCAAGTGTATTCCTTGGAATAGAATGCAAGTCTTCTCCTTCGCTCTTGAGAAATGCCTCAATTAAAAGAAGGTATTTTAAGCGCATGGAGAGCTTATAACTTCCCGGATTTATGATGGTCTCACTAGGTATGGTAAAATAGGATTGCTTCACTTCGTCCGCAATGCTAATATCATTCAGCTTCACATAGGCGTCTTTACCATGAAGAAACCTTACAGTTATAAGATTGTAGCGTTTTTGCAGTTTTCGCAGGCTTTTTATAACCTGTCTTCTTAGAGCGGTATAGCCCCAATTGCGGGGCAACCCCAAGGACAAGCCCATGTCTTCTAAATTAATATACAATTCCTCTTCTTCTCCAGCCTGACTATATGCCAAAAGCAACAAATATAAATCAAAAACGCGTCCATCCCGCCTTGTAACCATCCTTGAAAAATATTCTTTATTCATCATAAGCTTTTTAGGAATAAATAATTCTTTGGGTAAATTCTGTATATAAATTTTAGACTGTGCTATCTCGCTGTTTGATTTTATAAATTTTAAGATATCATCTATGTGCTTGAGTTTCTCTTTAGCGTGACCGGGCGAATCAATGAGTGTGTTAGATTCAAAATTTCTCCGTAAGGCCGAATTAGACCAATTTGTACTCCCCACAACAACATATCTATTATCTACGACTATAAGCTTATCATGAAGTATGCGGCTTCGGGGCATTAGGTGAATTTCACATCCGGCTTTTTCTAACTCTTTAAACATAGAGATCTTGATAATCGCCTCCTCCACATCAAGATCTCTAAAGCGGGTATTAAGATACATTGTAACGCTGACACCCCTGGATCTTGCTTCCAATAAATCATTGAGCAGAAACTTAACAGGGTTTCTCTCACCTTTTCCCACGTTTAAACTGTACATGCAAATAATGACAGAGTCTTCTGCATTATCAATAAGCCCTATAACAGCTTTTTCATATTTACGATCTGATATGTCTGTGACTTTGGCAGGGACTGCTTCGTTGCCTTCGGCTCCTTCCGCCTTTGCCAAGGCTGCGGCAGACAGGCGTAATGGCACTAAAGCTAGCTCTAAAGCAAAAACAATTATAAGGGGTATAAGTAATTTATTTCTTTTCATATTCCTTTACTTCTTTATTATAATGCCTTAAAATTCTTCCCCTATCTTCATTTTCTTTATTTCCCTTATAATAGATTTCTACAAATTCGATAATGTCTTCTTCCCCATGATATGCATATATTATACGAATACCGCTTGCGGCACCCTTACCTTTCAATGCTTTGCAAGCAAATTTTCTGGCCTTATATATCTTTGGATATTCAATGCCGAGATCGGATATTCTAACGACACCCTTATTATCGATATTCTTCTTATGTGTAAGCTTTAGCTGATTAGCAATAAAGACGTTTAGATCTTCGTTAAGCGTTCTGAACTTTTTGGCTAATTTCTTAAAATCTTTATCAAATTCAGCAAGTCTACGTATGTCATTGAATATCTTTGTCACTGTAATCTCTCACTGAATAAGGCGGGGTGCGATAGAATACTGATTCATAGTCTATGACTTCGCCTTCTTCTGTTGTCTGCCAAGGAACATCGTTATGTGAATATTCACTAATTTCAACAGCATTAAGATCAGATAGTCTTTCAATCACCTCATCTATCATTTTTATTTCATGAGCTTTTAATTTTGTAAGAT
>JABMRN010000058.1 GCA_013202515.1 Candidatus Omnitrophota bacterium
AACGATAATAATAGCTTGCGCTGGCATCTATATCGGGAATGTAGCCTGCCTTGGCCTTTTCGATGGACCATCTATCTATATCAACGCCCAGTTCTTTTAGTATAATCTCCGGCCTCTTGGCATACGCCTCCTTTAGAAATGACTCCTCATTGATTTCTAAAGGATTGTATTCAAGGCTGTCTACAGGCTCTATCAAAGTCATAATATTAATGCTCAATAATTTCTTTAGGTCTGCTTTTATTAAATCAACGGAATTTGTAGCCCTTACGAGTCCCGGCACTATCTTCGAAACCTGGATTTTTGACTGCAGGAGATCAAACCTTGAGGATCTACCCTGCTCAAACTTATTCTTTACATTCATGTAATGTGCTTGGGCCTGGGTAAGAAGGTTCTGAACAATGCGCTCAGTCTCATACGCAAGCAAAAGACCGTAATAAAGCCTTTTTGCTTCAAACTCTACATCAAGCTTGACAGACTGTAACGAAACTTGCTGGATTATAAATCCTATATTGGCCTGGTTCCAGTTAGCTATATTCGCCCCGCCTTTGAACAGTGTTTCAGTAAGAGAAAAGCCGTATTTGTTATCATTTTTATATCCAGCAGAAACACCGATATCCTTCTCTGTTTTTCCTAGCGCAGCCGCATTAACCTCAATAACAGCATCGTTGTAGGTATAGGAACCGTCCATGTTTAATTTTGGGAGGAACCTGCTCTGCGCCTCAAGGATATTAGCCCTGGCTACTCTTATTTCTCTTTCCTGGATCTGTATCTGTTTATTATTTTTGAAGGCAATTTCAACGGTATCATCAATCGACATGTAAAGTATCGGGGCCTTTTGGATTTCCTGACAAAAGATATGAGATGCTAGAAGGAGGGTAAAAAGTACTGTGGTTGCAAAAAGTATTTTTTTCAACATAAATACCTTATTACTCAATATAATAGTATTATTTTAGTATATTGTACCCCTTGTTAAAGAAAAACCCAAGCAAAATCTGCTTGGGTTAAAAGAAATTATTTAACGTTCATCCTAATGAATCAGCACGCTTTTGCAGTTCTATGATTTTCGTTGATATGAATTTATTCAACTTTTTTCTTTCTATAAAGCCCTTGATTTTCCTATCATCCGTCACGATTGGAAGGTACTCAATATCATACCTAGCCAATATCTCTTTTACTTCGTATATCGGAGTCTTTTCGGAAGCAGTCGCCGGTACAGGTTCCATTAAATCGTGGGCAAGTATAAGTTCCTCTATGCCCATTTCCATAAATGTATGCTTTATGCCCTCAACTGATACGATACCTTTAAGCTCCGTATTTTTATTTATAACAGGGTAATAAAGCCTATCGTCTGCGCTGAATATTTTTAAGATATCTGCCAAGTGCATGTTCTCATATATGAGAGGCGGATTTTTATCCATAAGATCTTCCGCGATTGTTTTCCGGACGATTTCATCTTCGGTTACATTGAGTCCAACCTCCCCTGCTTTTGTAACAGCAAACTTAGTGCATGGTGGCCCCAAAATCTGTGTGACAAAAGTTGTAGCGGTAATAACGATTACCAGCGTGTCGCCTATGTTTCCCGGAAAATATTGAGATGCCAAAATAGATAAGCCTATAGCAACACCCGCCTGGCTAAAAAGAGAAAAAGGCAAATATTTGGTAACTGTTTTTGGGGCTCTAGAGATACGCGACCCAACGTTAGCGCCTACCATCTTGCCTATCATGCCGAATAAAAGATAAGTAAAAACAAGCACTAAAACTGAAAGGGTCATGGTGTTAAATTTTAATTTCGCGCCGACCATGACAAAAAATAGGACGTAGATGGGAGGGGCAAATCCTTCGACCAAGGCAAAGGCTTCTTTGCTTTTCTGGGGAGAACTATTGACCAGCACTACCCCAAGCGTCATAACAGCCAGGAGCATGCTCACGTTTGCCGCAAGAGACAAGCCTGTAACAAGAAGAACCGTTCCTATAGAAAAAACAAGTATTCTCTCCTTCTCCCCATATTTTGCGAGCATCTTGCTCAAGATTATACCAAACAAGGCGCCGATAGCTATGGCACCCCCTATCTCATAAAAAGGATGTATAATTGAAAACAGAATATTTTTTTCACCCAGTCCTACCAACGTCCATGCAACGCTTGAGGCAATAGCAAAAAGTAAGAGCGCTAATCCGTCGTCCAGCGCAACTATGCCAAGTATTGTAGAAGTTAAAGGACCTCGTGTCTTATATTCTCTGAGAACAAGCGTCGTAGTGGCTGGATCCGTTGCAGAGGAAATGGCCCCCAGTAGAAGTGCCAAGGCCCAGACAAACGGGTTTGGTCCATATATTATGGTGCCAGCGATACCTGTAAAAATAGTAACAAGAACAAAGGGCGTAATTCCTTCGCAAAGCAGGATGGTCATAAAATGTCGTCCATATTTTGCGAAAACTTCTTTCTTTAACTCACCCCCTACCATAAAACCTATTATACCCAATGCAAAATAGTTAAAAGGTCTTAAAGTTTCTATAGTCTTAATATCTATAATTCTGAGACCAGAATATCCGATTGCAATGCCTATAATAATGTAACCGACCACTTGCGGAATTTTTAACTTTTGGAATAGACGACCGCCTACGATGCCGCCGAAAAGGGCAAGCCCCAGAAGAAGAAGTACATTCAAATGAAAAAGTGATATTTTACTTAAAACGTGACTCATGTGCTCTATCATAAAACACCATCCCCTGCATAAAACAAAATGTAGGGCACTGTCTTTAGGTACCCTACATTTAGCAATTTATGTTATATATCGTTCAACCCGTAACTACGAACTTACGGTCCTGCAAATCCAGGATAAATATCCTGGGATTAGGCCCGGCAGGCGGCTCAACCCTGCCAAGCAGTATCATAACTGCCTCGGAAACGGCAACTGCAGTTCCGAGATTCTGCGGCATGATGATATTCGGAATATTGATTTCTTTCATAGCGGCCTTACGCATTATTTCCTTGTCGGCATAAGTCGGTATGTAGGGAGCGAGCTTTTCTATCTCAGCACGTTTCGCATCGGCAGAAAGACCGAAATATTCCTCTATAGAAACGGTTTTTGGACCAAAAACCAAAACGCTTACACCAAAACCTATGGCGTTGGGATTTACTACGCAAAGTCCTTTTTGCCTGGCTAATCTGTAAAGCGCAACCGTATCCTCTATATATGTATAATCCATGCCGTCTATAACTGCATCGGCCCCATCAACAAATTTTTCTACGTTTTTGGGTTTTACTCCATCAAGAAAAATATCCATCTTTAGCTCTGGATTGATTTCCTTGCAATATTCGGAAATAACCTCTGTCTTGTTTCTTCCTACGTTCTTGGAAGTAGACCTGCACTGACGGCTTAGATTATGTACCTGAAAAGTATCAAAATCTGCAATTTTGATGCGCCCTACCCCGAGCCGTACCAGCTGTACGATTGACAATCCTCCCATGCCGCCACAACCACCAACTGCCACACAACTATTACGTAGGCGTTCCTGTTCTTCGTTGGAAAGAACGCCGATATTTCTGTCCACCATCTGCTTGTAAAAGCTATCGTTTCCCATGTCTATATACCTCCAGTGTGTAAGATTATACCATATATTTTCAGGAATATAAAGTATATTAGTTCTTGCTATTTAGCCTTGACCAAATTTTTTTTCTTCAGAAATAAATATATCTCCTCTGCGGCAAGCTGGTGACCAGCAGGATTCCAATGGTCATCGTAATTCAGATATAATTTTTCACCTTTCTGGATTTTACCAAGGTAGCTTTCGTAGGGGTAATTACTAGGTATATCATTTTCTTTAAAAAATTCTATGAACTCAGCGATATATGGGTTGGGTAGTTTCTCAAGAGCACATTTATATGGAATGATAAAGATTACCAGCTTTGCCCCTATCTTATTTGCCAGATTATTCATTCTAAGAAGTATTGCCTTAGTCACATCCAGCTCTTCGCTGCCGCCATCAGAAGAACTCCTTAGCTTGCCTATCGCTTTTGCCGTAACCGGACATGATTTCATCTTTCTTAAGAGCGAATATTTTAAATTTTTAATTGCGCGGGAAAGAAACGGATATGTCCGGGTATGACTTTTTAAAAAACCTTTTATACCTTTCTTTCTTGGGGATTTTTGGGATAAGCTTACTCGTTCTAATTCTTTACTCCTTTGCTCTTCCAATGCCTTCCACTTATCCCTTTTTAAATCGGGAAGCGGCACATTTGTCAGTTCAAGGGTATCATCTTTCATAATAAAAAGTGGTTTTGGATAATAACCGAGCTTGTCTTTTCTGTTATCAAACATAAAATCATTAGAAGCAAAAGCAAGCAGGATTATGTCAGGCTTATATTTGATTCCTTCGTTCTCAAGAAATAATAGCTCTTGGTCGGTCCCGTATCCAGACACTCCAGCGTTTAGACTCTCGAACTTTGGACCGAGCATTGTCTCTAACCTTTCGGTAAAGATCTCTTCTTTTTCCACGCCATATCCCCAAACAAAGGAGTCCCCTAAAACTAGAATTCTAACTTTATCGGGGCTTTTTTCATAAGGATATTCTTCATCGCGAAGTCCTTTAGAATTTATTTTTACGTAGGTTGTGGAATCAGGCATTCTGAATTTTCCCTCGGCGAGTGGCTTATTTTTCCAGCCCAAAACTCGGTCATATTCATAAAAAGCGTATTCATTGTCCCTTCTAAGAGACTTTTGCTCGCGCTC
The DNA here is from genome assembly GCA_013202515.1 of Candidatus Omnitrophota bacterium. Lineage (GTDB taxonomy): Bacteria > Omnitrophota > Gorgyraeia > JABMRN01 > JABMRN01 > JABMRN01. Next base: position 4,728 of record JABMRN010000058.1, read on the forward strand.
CATTCGTCTATCCTCGCCCCGGGGAATTATGCGTAAAGCAATCTCCAGAACAACTAAAGCAAATATTAAGGAAAAGCCGAGCATCAATATGTTTTGTAGAATATTTCTAATTTTCATAGTTTTCGAAGGGAATTAATTATCTTTTTTGTTTCAAGGCTGTCTCTGATCGGATCAGGACTTTCGTTAATTATGGTAATATCCGTTTTTCTTTTAAGAATAAATTTTACTAGTGGAATTATATCATTTTTTCTTGTTTTTTGGTGTCTTTTCTCACCCTTTTCCGTAAATTCTATTCCTGAAAAGTGCGCATGAACGTATTTTATGCCTTTAAGCTTATCAAAAACCTTATCGTAACTGATATTGCCATCTCGTGCCAACAGATGGGCGAAATCAACACAGAATTCACATCCCGTTTCTTTATGCAAGCGCAGGACTTCATCAAGATCACCGAATTGAGTTTTTTTGCCTGTTGTTTCAGGGGCAAGATTAACCTTCCAGTTATTCTTTTTTATAGTCTTTTGGACATCTATAATTTCTTTTTTAATGATTTTGAAAATCTCTTCTTTTTCTCTTTCCTGATAAAATCCGGCATGAAACACAATGTATTTTGCTCCGAGATAATGCGCCCTTTCAGAGCTATCTATAATTCTTTTTTTTGAGGCACCAACTTTCTCTTTATCAAATGACGCAAGATTAATATAGTAAGGGGCATGGACAGAAAGTGCTATATCGAGAGTTTTTGCCAAGACTCCGATTTTTTTTGCCTCGGCTATAGGCATTCTTACCCCGTAGGTAAACTCCACCTCCATTGCATTTAAACCGAGCTTCTTTACTTCTTCAAGCCCTTTTGTATTTCCCAGTCCACCAGAACCTGCCGGCCCAAGCCTTATCATCTGACACCTATTTTTAAATTATTATCGGTTAAACCAGATTAAAATAACTCAGTCTTTTAAATACATTCGTTTTTTCTGTTAATCCGATTTTAGATTTAGATACTGCGTCTTTTAAAAATTTTATAGATTCGTCGTAGGCAGTACGGTTTACCGGATATGGATGACCGTCTTTTCCGCCGAGTGCAAAACTGAATCTTGCTGGATCCTCGAAGCTAGGTTTATTGCCGTAGATGAGTTCGGACATTAGTGCAAGGGCCCTGATTGTTTTAGGCCCTACACCTCTTATACCAAGAAGAGTTTCAAAATCCTGGGCCTTTTCCTCATAAGTGCTAAGAAGTATTTTATAAAGGTTGTCTGATTTTATGTCTTCCAGCTTAACCTCGTGACGTGCCTTAAGCGTTAGTTTTTCTATTTTTCTGTATTCTTTTATTGTTTTTTCAGGAGACATCCGCGAAATCTCCGTTGTCCTATCTCTGGCTTGTTTGCTTTCCTTTGACACCATATTAAGCATCGTGCCTTTATTGTCGCAGCATATTGCCTTATGTGGTTCACATACAAAATCGGATACCTCATCCCCAAGCCAGTGGTATCTTCTTGCCCGCCGCGTATCGGAATTCATTCCCTGCTGCACCACCACCCAGCTGCCGTCCTTCTCGCAAAGAAACGTATGGTGATAAAGCTGATAACCGTCCTGAAGAGCGGTATTGTCAACCTTTGCGGAAATACGGCTTGCGTAAATCAACTCTTCCGGATCTTTATTTATAAGACACCTATCGGCAAGTTTTCGTATTTCATCGGGCGTTTTTCGGGAGGTCCCTCCCTTTCCCCCGCAAGCATATATTCCCAGTTCTTTTTCAAGACCGCGAAGTGCCTCTTTTAACGCACCGCAAACAGTAGTGGTCAGTCCGGAAGAATGCCAGTCAAATCCTAGTACGCAGCCAAATGCTTGAAACCAGTGCGGATCGGATAATTTATTTAAAAATTCTTTGCGGCCAATTTCAGTGCATGCTACGCGGCTTATTTCCCTTGCAAGGCGCACCATTCTTTCGAATAACCATCGAGGCGCCTTGCCGCCGTGTAGCGGGAGACTGGCTATACCTGTACGCTTTCTTGACATTTATCCACTCCCATATACAGATTTACATGAAGCCGCAAAAT
>JABMRN010000059.1 GCA_013202515.1 Candidatus Omnitrophota bacterium
AAACGTTTTATAATGTATTTCAGGATGTACAAAATGATCATAATCGTTATATCAATCGTCCTCCTCTTATTGATTCTCTCGGTAATAGGACTGGCGTCTTTAGAATCATTTTACAGAAAAATGACGATTGCTACGATGCCTGTTCAGTTTTTGATGGCGGGCATACATGCCGGTATCTTTGTTTTTATGTATCTTATATTCTTGAGAGGCGGTTTTGCTAAGCTTGACAAGGCCCCAATAAAAGGAAAAGATATTGAGGTAAGATGGAAAGACGTTATAGGCATGGAAGACGCCAAGCAGGAGGCCTGGGAAATGGTTCAGCTTATACGCGACCGCACAAGGCTCTCACAGGTCGGAGGAAAGGTCATAAAAGGCCTTTTGATGCTGGGGCCGCCCGGTTGCGGAAAGACATATCTTGCCAAGGCAATCGCGACTGAAGCGCGCCTTCCTTTCATAGCTATGTCAGGAAGTGAATTTACTGAGATATTCGTTGGCGTGGGCGCTTCAAGGGTCAGGAAGCTTTTTGCTAAAGCAAAGAATTTTGCCTATGGTTTCGGCGGATGTATAATTTTCATAGACGAACTGGATGCTATAGGAAGGGTCAGGCAGCTTTCATGGGGCGGTGGCGGACAGGAGACGAATGCTACCCAGAACCAACTTCTTGTGGAGCTGGACGGACTTAAGGAAAAAGGCGGAAATATAGTTGTGATAGGAGCGACAAATGCACCGGAAGATAGCCTTGATAAGGCACTCCTTCGCCCGGGCAGATTTGATAGGAAGATTTATGTAATAGCCCCGGGACTAGATGACCGCAAAAAAATATTTTCATATTACTTAAGCAAAGTGAAGACAGACGAGGATATTGACGTCGGAAGACTTGCGAGAAGGGCAGTGTATAAAACCCCCGCAGATATTATGAATATTGTAATGGAAGCAGCGCTCATAGCTACAAGAAACGGAAAAATTAAGATAGGCATGAAGGAAATGAGTGAATCTTTCGAAAGAATAGAACTCGGCATAAAACATCGACTGACTATGACCAAAGAAGAGAAAGAGATGACTGCCTACCATGAATCCGGGCACTTAATAGCGCTTTATCTTTTGCATCCGACGCAGGATGTATTTAAAGCCTCTATTATTCCAAGGCGCGGTGCCCTTGGAGTAGTCCATCCCCAGCCTAAAGAAGAACTTTTTACCGCAAGTAAAGAGAAGCTTTTAGCGGATGTTAAGGTTGATCTGGGCGGATACGTTGCAGAAAAAATTAAATACGGTATTACCTCAAGTGGCGTGGCATCTGATTTTGCTCAAGGAATGAAGATCGCACATTTCATGGTGTGGAGACTTGGAATGGGAGATTCCGGTTACGTAGGAGATTATACACAGGTGCCGAATGAGCAGCTGTCAGATGCGATGAAATCAAAATTAAATACTGATACGAACAAGATAATCAGAGACTGCCTCACGGAAGTAGAAGAATTGCTAAAGTCCGAGAGGGTCATACTTGACCGATTTGCACAGGAACTGGTTAAAAGAGAAGAACTCGAATACGACGATATAGAGGATATTTTCAAACATTACAAAAAGACCAAGCGCTGACGGGTTAATCTCATGAGAAAATTAGCATCAAGTATCTGCCTTGTAATATTACTTTTGTCTTTATCGGGTTGCACCCATACCTATCCAAAGGAAACGCTGGCCGATTCTATAGTTGAGATGTGCAAGAAGGAATACAAGGTTGATATAAAAGCAGAATTAATAGGAAATACCCTAGCCATATACATCCCCCTGCCGAGCCTCTTTGATATTACCCTTAGGGTGAACAAAGAGTCCCAGACCATTATTCAAAATGTTATACTTTCCGCATCGCGCGTGGCATTAAGTACAAATGCCAAGATAGAATTTTATTGTGTTATCGCCCAAGATGCAAGAATGCCGGAGATCCAGATTATAGTGATTAAATATATCACTGATGTTAAAAGGGCATACTTTCTTGACATATCAAGAGGCGAGTATTTTAAAAGAGCGATCTTTGACATAAACGTTAATCCGCAGTCAAAGAAAGAAAAATCAATCAAAGAGATGATAAAAAAATACGAAATTGATCCGGCAATGCAGGAGAAGGTTATCGATGAATTTTTTAGGAGTGCGCCTCTTGGGCTTAAGGATTTTGGGTATTGGCAGGGCCGCTTTTACATAAAGAATATAACTCTACCGGAATTCTTAGCAGAGCAAATTGCCTATAGGGTTAGGATGAAATTCAGGGAAGATGACGAACTCTCAAAAATATTCCTGCTTAAACAAATTCAAGGCTCATATAAGAAGGAGGCGGATGAAAAGGTATTTTTCTATATTTATTTTGACATAAAGGTAAATGAAATATTAGAGATAATAGGCACAAAGACAGAGGAAAACGAAATATTTAAAAATATATTTATAGAGGTAGCCGACTGCCTTTATGGCTATAAATTCAAGGACTTTGACGCAGTAAAAATATACGACCAAAATAACTCATCTAAGCTTATTGTTACTAAGGACCAGATCTATGCGTTTAAAAGAGGCAGACTTAAAATGGACGCAATATTGGCTGGAATATAAACGATGAAAAGAAGGGAGAGCAATGAGCGATAAATCAAAGGCGATACCAACAAGAGACGGATTCGGAAAGGCGCTACTTGAACTCGGAAAGACAAATAAAAATGTTGTAGTCCTTTCGGCAGATCTTACGGATTCCACACGTGCTGGATGGTTCAAAAAAGAGTTTCCAGAGAGGTTTGTAGGATTCGGCGTGGCCGAACAGGATATGTTTGGCGCGGCGGCAGGTTTTGCCCTTTCTGGGAAGATTCCCTTTGCTTGTACCTTCGGTGTTTTTGCAAGCGGACGGGCATGGGACCAGATAAGAATTTCGCTTGCATACATGAATCTTAATGTTAAAATCGGCGGTACACATGGCGGCGTATCGGTAGGCGCCGATGGAGCAACGCACCAGGCCATAGAAGAGATAACACTTATGAGGATGCTTCCCAACATGAGCATTATTGTTCCCTGCGATGCCCTTGAGGCGAAAAAGGCTACAATAGAAGCCGCTAACATCAAGGGCCCCGTTTACATCAGACTCGGCAGAAATCCCGCACCGCTTATAACAAAAGAAGAACAACCCTTTGTTTTAGGTAAGGCGGATATGCTGAAAAATGGAAATGATGTGACTATATTTGCATGTGGCCACATGGTTTATGAAGCCTTAAAGGCCGGCGAGATACTCGCTAAAGAAAAGATAAAGGCAAGGATAATTAATTTACATACACCTAAGCCTATAGATAAAGAGATTATCATAAAGGCCGCAAAGGAGACGGGGGCCATAGTTAGTGCGGAAGAACATACCATTTACGGTGGTTTTGGTAGCGCTATTGCCGAAGTGGTTATTGAGAATTATCCTGTTCCGATGAAATTCGTTGGCATTAAAGACAAATTCGGACAATCCGGAGAACCTGAGGAGTTATTCCGTTATTTCGGGCTTAAGGCAACAAATATTGTAAAGGCAGCAAAAGAAGCGATAAAGATGAAAAAGAAAAAATGAAGGTAACAGAACTCGCACCGGCAAAGCTGAATTTGTATCTTAAGGTGCTTCGTAAAAGGCCGGACGGATATCACGATATAGAAACGCTCTTTGAAAGAATTGATATTTTTGATACGATTACTGTTGCCCCTATTGGAAACACTATAACGATAGAGTGTGATAACCCCTCTGTTCCTACGGGGAAAGACAGTATTTGCTATAGGGCTGCAGAATTGTTGCAAGAGAGGCTTTTGACTTTAAGAAGAGAGAAAGGCAAGGGGATCTTTATCAGGATTGAGAAAAAGATTCCAATTGCCGCTGGACTCGGAGGAGGATCAAGCGATGCAGCTTCCGTATTAAAGGCCCTCAATAGGCTATGGGGCCTAGATCTTGGGAAAAAGGAGCTTATGAATTTGGGGTCCTCTTTAGGTGCGGATGTGCCATTTTTCCTTTCTGATGCATCCTTCGCCATAGGCCGGGGAATAGGCGATGAGATAAAGCCGATCAGAGACGGTAAGTTATTATGGCAGGTAGTTATTTGCCCTAATATTGAGATATTATCAAAAGATATATATGCTGCATATAGCAAGGAGCACTCTTTGACCTTGACAACCGGCGGGGGCGTTGATACAATACTACCCCCCGTTTCAGATATATGCGAAATTGCCTTTCTGAAAAAGTTGCTTCACAACGATTTGGAGAGCGTTGTCCTTTCGCGGGAATCCATAATTAAGGATATTAAGGATAGATTGGCAGAGATAGGAGGCGGCAACACGCTTGTTTCGGGCAGCGGTCCGAGCGTGTTCGGTTTATTCAGCTCAAGAAAGGAGGCAGTGAAGGCAATGCAGGATTGCCTGAAAGAATTTTCGCATTCGAATGAATGGCATGCATTTGTTGCAAGGACGTTTTGAGTTCGTGGAAAGGAGATCTAGCTATGAAAATTACTGAGGTAAGGACATTCTTAAAGGAAGGACCCGACAAGAAATTAAAAGCATACGCAACGGTAACATTTGATAATTGCTTCGTCGTAAGAAACGTCAAGGTCATTCAGGGAAATAAGGGACTTTTTGTGGCAATGCCTTCAAGAAAGGTAAGAGAATCCTGCCCTAAGTGCAATTACAAAAATGCTATAAGAAGCAAATTCTGCAATCAGTGTGGCGGGAAGCTTCCTCAGGTGCCTCTGCAAATCGAGCAAGCTCCGGGAGGGCAAAGGCAGTCCGAGCACAGGGATATTGCCCATCCCATTACACTCGAATGCAGAGCAGATATTCAGAAAAGGGTTCTCGATGCCTATGAGAAAGAATCAAAGGTGTCTCCGCAAAAAAGGTCGGAAGTAGAGGCTGCGGTCGAACAGCCGCCGGTTCAGGAACATGCTCCGCAAGAACATGTTCCAATTCAGGAGAACGAGGACGAGATAGAAGGAAAAGACATAGCTTTATAAATGACGTATCTCGTTATAAGGCTATAAAAATTCGTATAACGAAATGCGACAATTGCCCGGTGGTGTAATGGTAACACACCAGCTTTTGGAGCTGGTTTTCTTGGTTCGAATCCAAGCTGGGCAACCAAACTAAAATTTGTTATGAAAAATATTGCGTGTATAATACTAGCTGCCGGACGCGGTACGCGAATGAATTCAAAAACTCCCAAGGCGCTTATAGAGGTTCATTCAAAACCCATGCTCGAATATCTCACTGACAGTATTAAGGATGTCGGTATTTCGAAGATAGCGCTGGTTTTGGGATATGGCGCCGCTGAGATAAAGAAAAGATTTAAAGATTTTGATGTTGTTCACCAGGATAAACTTTTAGGTAGCGGTGATGCCGTAAACAGTGCAAAAAAATATTTTCATGGCTATAAGGGAGACGTACTGGTGGTGTGTTCAGATACGCCGCTCATTAAAAGCCAGACCCTAAGAGACCTCATAAACGCTCATAGAGAAGGAGGTTATAGTGCAACCGTCCTCACGGCAGCTTTAACGGATCCTGCCGGCTATGGGAGAATATTGAGGAACGAGGAAGGGAAGGTTGTCAGGATAGTAGAGGATAAGGACGCGGATAGATACGAAGAGGTAATTAAGGAAATAAACGTAGGCGCATACTGCTTTGAAAAGGAGGCGCTTTTTTCCAACATAGGCAAGATAAAGGTTAACAAAAAGAAAAATGAATATTACCTTACCGATATAATAGATATTCTTAAAAAGTCCAATGCAAAAATAGGCTCTTTCACGACGGAAGATTCATCCGAATGTAGCGGTATAAATTCCAGAATTGGTTTAGTTGAAGCAAGCAGAATAATTAAGAAAAGAATTTTAGAAGACTTAATGAAAAACGGTGTAACAATTGTAGATACTGCTTCTACCTTTATCGATTCTAATGTAAAGATAGGAATGGATACAGTTATACATCCCCATACAATAATCGAAGAAAACGTAGAAATAGCAGAGGACTGCAGTGTCGGTCCCTACGCGCACATAAGAAGCGGTACCAAGATAGCCAAAGGCGTCGAGATCGGGAATTTTGTCGAACTCGTAAGAACAGAGGTTGGAGCAGGCTGCAAAATAAAACATAAGACGTATTTGGGGGATGCCGTTTTAGGAAAGAATATCAATATAGGCGCAGGCACTATTACAGCAAATTACGACGGCAAAAACAAAAATCAAACCATCATTAAAGATAACGCATTTATAGGGGTTGGTAGCATATTGATAGCACCTGTAACCATAGGAAAAAATGCAGTGGTCGGCGCCGGCAGCGTTGTTACGAAAAAACATGACGTTCGTGACGGTGAGACCGTTATTGGTATACCGGCAAGAAGTTTGAAGAAGAAAAAAAATGGCCCAAGCAGGCTTATATAGAAAGCCAGCCTTTTTAAGGACAATTTTTTAAAAACAAAAATCGGAGGACACGATGACAGACGGATTAAGAATATTTTGCGGCAATTCAAACCGTCCGCTAGTGGAGTCAATATGCAAACACCTGAGGATCAAATTAGGTGATGCTGTGATTGACAGATTTAGCGATGGTGAGATACAGGTAAAGGTAAACGAAAATGTAAGGGGCCAGGATGTGTTTGTCATACAGTCCACCTCCAATCCGGCCAATGATAATCTAATGGAGCTTTTGATATTAATGGATGCCATGAAGCGTGCATCCTGTTCCAGGCTCACCGCTGTTCTGCCTTATTTTGGATACGCCAGACAGGATAGAAAAGACCAAGGCAGAGTTCCGATAACGGCAAAGTTGGTTGCGAATATTCTCTCCCGCGCTGGGGCAAGCAGGATTTTGACCATAGATCTTCATGCCGGACAGATCCAAGGGTTCTTCGATATACCCCTTGATCATCTCTATGCCGTGGATGTCATTATTAGCTATCTCGAAAAATTAAAACTTGTCAATCCTGTTATTGTTTCTCCTGATGTCGGAGGCATAAAGATGGCGCGTGCCTATGCAAAAAGATTAAATGCCTCGCTCGCGATCGTGGACAAGCGCAGAATAGACGACAAAAATATAGAAGTCATGAATATAATGGGTGAAGTAAAAGGAAAAAGTGCGGTTATAATAGATGACCTTATGGCGACGGGAGGAAGCCTGGCTGAAGCCGCTGAGGCCCTGAAGAATGCAGGGGCACTGGATATTTATGCAGGGATTACTCATGCTGTTTTATGTGGTCCGGCGATAGAGCGTCTTTCCCAGAGCCAGATAAAAAAAATAGTTATTACCGATACGATTTTTTCGGAAGCAGCCAAAAATAGCGATAAGATAGAGG
>JABMRN010000060.1 GCA_013202515.1 Candidatus Omnitrophota bacterium
AGGCAAGGATAAAGGAGAAATATGGCAAAAGAAAGGCAATTGTGGGGGTCAAGGCTGGGAATCATTATGGCTGTTGCCGGAAGTGCCGTAGGATTAGGGAATTTTTTGCGCTTTCCCGTGCAGGCGGCAAATAACGGCGGCGGCGCGTTTATGATACCATACTTTATTTCCCTCCTTCTCCTTGGCATACCGCTTATGTGGATAGAGTGGACTCTCGGCCGTTACGGAGGAGGTTTTGAACACGGAAGCGCACCAGGCATATTCCACAGCGTATGGCAAAAAAATAGATTTATAAAATACTTCGGCATCATAGGAATATTTGGACCACTTATAATATTTATATATTATACCTACATCGAGTCGTGGACCCTTGGATATAGTGTTTTTTCTCTTCTTAATAAATATGCCGCTGCCTCAGATAAATCCGCGATGCAACAGTTTTTAAACGCGTATCAGGGTCTTGAAAAAAACAGTTATTTTTCAAACCTTCTGCCGGCTTATACCTTCTTTGTTATTACTTTTCTTGCAAACATAACCGTTGCTTATTATGGCATAAAAAGCGGTATTGAGAAACTCTGCAAATTCGCAATGCCAATCCTTCTCGTATTGGGTATCATCATAATGACCAGGGTCCTTCTCTTGGGAGTGCCCAACCTCATGAAACCAGACTGGAATATTTCTAACGGCATGGGTTTTCTGTGGAATCCCGACTTTTCCTCATTAAAAGACGCAAAGGTTTGGCTTGCGGCAGCGGGTCAGGTTTTCTTCACTCTGAGCGTGGGCATAGGTGTAATACTCACCTACGCAAGCTATCTCAAAAAGGCCGATGACGTAGTATTGTCGGGGCTCGCGGCGGTAAGCACTAATGAATTCGCTGAGGTTATAATAGGCGGAAGCATCGTCATACCGGCGGCCTTCATATTTTTTGGTCCCATCGGCATACAGGATGTAGCGCAAAGCGGTGCGTTTAACCTGAGCTTTGTAACGATGCCCCTCATTTTCAAGCAACTTCTATTCGGCGAATTTTTCGGCTTTATTTGGTTTCTATTTCTTTTTCTGGCGGGAATAACGTCTTCGGTATCGCTCGCACAGCCAGCTATAGCATTCCTTGAAGACGAGTTTAATTTCGATAGAAAAAAAGCAGTCAAAATATTCGGTGTTGCAACATTCATCTTTTGTCAACCGGCGATATTTCTTTTAGGCCACGGGGTACTTAACGAACTTGACTTCTGGGGAGGAACATTCTCTCTTGTTCTCTTTGCAACAATCGAGACAGTTCTGTTTGCGTGGGTTTTCGGAATGGATAAGGCCTGGAAGGAGATACACCGTGGCGCCGATATGAAAATCCCAAACATCTACAAATTCATTATAAAATACATAACCCCGACATTTTTATTTCTTATTCTAGGATTCTGGTTTTACCAGGATGGCGTGCCGACAATATTGATGAAAAATGTTTCTGCTGCCGAGAAGCCCTACGTATTAGGAACGAGGGTTTTTATTTTACTAATCTTTATTATTCTTGCGGTACTCGTTAAGATCGCATGGAGAAAGAGAAAAATTAGAACTTACAAAATATAAAAATGACCATTTACGGCTATATATTTCTGATTATTTCTTGGGGATTTATTTTAGGGCTAGCGGTATTCTGCTTCTATAATATATTCAAACGCAAGTAGCAGTTAGAAATGCGGGACGAAAATTAAGAATAGGAACGCGCAGATAAGGGTAACCGCTCCGACAAGAATTCCTATCTTAAACCAATTCAGAAAACTTATACTCTCACGCCCATCTTTCTCAAGCTTTCCGATGGCAATGATATTTGCTGTCGAACCGATTATCGTTATGTTTCCTCCAAAACAGGCTCCAAAAAGAAGCGCCCACCAGAGCGTTCCATCCATTGAGGTAAGGGTAGTTATGCCTTTTATGATAGGTATAAAAGCTGTAACAACAACGACATTGTCCAACATACCTGAAATAATCGCCCCTCCGAAAAGAACAGAACTTAATAAAGCTGTAAAATTATTTGAAAACAATGAAAGTAATTTTTCGGCCATTGCGTTTGCGACACCAAGATGCGTAAGCATTCCTGCCTGTGCAAATAAAAATATGAAAAAAAGTAGCGTCCACCACTCAACGTCTCTTTCTACATAATGCCTTGCCCTCTCCCGGCGCCAAATCATAACAATGCTAGCCATTAAAAGCGGGGTTATTAAAAGCATGGTGCCTGTCTCAAGGCCAAATAAAATCTCTATCCGATGGTGAAGTGCAATCAGTAGAATTGTAATAACAAAAAATAAAAGACCTATTCGTAGCTTTTTTTCAGGAGGAACCCTTAAGAGTCTAACTAAATATTCGTTAGCCCCATACAATTTCATTTTTTTATCCAATTC
>JABMRN010000061.1 GCA_013202515.1 Candidatus Omnitrophota bacterium
GCTGTGCGAATTAATCCCCCCTGTTATGTTTTCGAAGAAAACATGTGGGGGATATTCCCCTTATCCCCTATACACTATCCTCTATTCCCCATACTTGCCCTATAACACCGCTCCTCGCAATATCCCCCGGCGACGTTATCCCGGATCCCGGAACTTCAGGTACAATATCAAGCCCCCCGAAAAAGAAGGCCTCGTAACAAAGCTCAGAACAAAAATAATCCTTATCTTTCTGCCATTTGTTAGCGGCATCCCTGATCGGCCTGAATATCTTTGCTATGAGCTTAAGTATCGCCAGGAATAGTACACCTTTGTAATCATACCCATTATTCAACTGCTTTACAAGGTACGCGATAACTTTTCCAAGATCATAGTCGTTATCATCCTTAACTCTGTAAATATCGTATACCGCGGGTATCTCACTTATGGCTCGTGCCCTCACTCCACCTCGCGTCATCGCTTCTATCGCGATATCCAGCTCCGGAGACACGCATACCGCAACATGATAATATTTGCTGCCTGTTCCCCATGCGATCAACCTGCATATCAGGTTCTTCTCGTCTTTAAACAACAATATATCCCCGGCCTTCATGCCGTCCACCTCGTCATCCTACAATAAACATCCCGGGATTGATTCATGTCTCCCCCAACCTTCTCTTTTCTATTATCCCCTCCGTTTCTAATCTGATCCTTATCGGGATTTCAGAAACATTAAATGCTTCTTGAAGATAATATTTAATCGCCATATCTTCAACTTTAGCATGATTATCCTTATATGAAATTTCAGTTTCTTTTTGAACAGTCTCTATCGCCGCATTAAATTTACTAACCAATGCCTGCTGCGGTATCAAAATTCTTCCGGCAAATTCGTAAGCCTGCCATTCTGCTTTTTCCCGTTCCTCTATCGGAAAGTTATTAATAAAATTCACATATTTGCTCATTAAATTAAATTGCGCTTTCCGGTAAACATATTCATGTAAAAATTTATGACCGAGTTCATGCGCCAGGGTTAATCTATATCTTGTTTCTCTTTTGCTATAGATAAAATTATCTACGCTGATACTGTCATCCAGATGTGAATAAAATGCATCTATATTTAACTCCATTTTTTCTGCAGCAGCTTTTAACCCGGGAACAGGTATGATGTCCATTCCCAGTTTGAACTCGATTATTTCTTCAATAGGAATTGGTAATTCTAAAGTGGGATGAAATTTAAGTAGAAAATTATTGCTTATTTCTTGTATTTCTTTACGAGTGAGAAATTTTATTTTATATCGCATCGTCGATCAAGATTCTTTTATTTTTTCAAGCAGCTCTTTTAATTCTTTTTCTGTAAATTTTTTTTCTCTCAAAGTCCTGAAAAACACAGGCAATCTTTCCAGTATCTCTTTTTCTTTTAGATCTTCAGGGATCCTGCCGGCGCTTAAAGACGCTAGATCTCTAAAAGTTTGCCATTCTTCGCCGCCAATTTCTATATTCAAGTACTTAGCAAATTCTTGCAATTTCTCTTCAGAGATCGGCGGAGACATTTTTCCTCGCTCAAGCTTACTGATATTTCCCGCATCAAGATCGTTTTCTGCGCAAAATTGCCTGAGAGTTTTCCCCAGCTCTAATCGCTTCTTTTTGAATAATTCTCCAAAGATCGCCATTTTATTTTCCTCCTTTCAAAAATATTGATATTCCTGTTACTTAAAGTATAGCACTGTTGTATTAAAAATACAACAGTTGTTGTACAATAATTACAACGTGCATATGTTCATAAATCCCCACCTTTCCCTGTTATCGGTTTTTATCTCTGAAAATAATAAGATTTCTTAAAATTCCTGATATCGAGATCGTTCCGGCAAGAACAGCTAATGAAAAAGTAAATGCTATGATAGGCCACCAGGCAGCATCAAGACCATTGATCATAATGGCCCTTACCCGTAGAGAGAAAACAACGCTTAATAAAATTGCTACTACAATTGTGCCGAAATTATATATTTTTATTTTTTTTGGAGCTATGTTTTTCGGCGGCAATTTAAAAAAGAATAACAAAGAGATTATTAATAAAGGAATTAGTACAATAAGGGTCGTTATCATATCCTTTCCTCCCTATTTTAGGCTTATAGCGAAACCGTGCAGGCTCAAGAAGCGAGCGCAGAAGGTTCCCTGGATCTGCAGTTATCAAATCTCCAGGAAACCTTGTCGCTACCTCGGCAATTTCCTCTTCCTCGTTTTCAGCTTATCTCCCTGCACCTGTTTCTTTTCCCGCTGAAGGCGGGATAGATCTTTTTGTCGTCTGGTTATTGTTTGCTTGGTCATGGGGTAACTAGTCTCTTCCCTTAGGACATCTTCATTATAGTTAGTTTACCCCAGGTGTCATTCC
>JABMRN010000062.1 GCA_013202515.1 Candidatus Omnitrophota bacterium
GCCATATCCACAAAAAGATATGCCCCTACGTCATCGCATATTTTTCTGAATTTCCCGAAATCTATCGTCCTCGGATAGGCACTTGCCCCTGCTAAAATTAATTTTGGTTTGTGTGCTTTTGCTAACTTCCGAACCTCATTATAATCTATTCTTTCATCGCTCTTGCTCACCCCATAGGGAATAATCTTGTAAAACTTTCCCGAAAAATTGAGTTGATGTCCGTGGCTGAGATGACCTCCGCAAGCAAGGTTAAGGGCCATTACTTTGTCACCCTGTTTAAGTACAGAAAAATAAACCGCCATGTTAGCCTGACTTCCAGAGTGCGGCTGAACATTGGCGTGTTCAGCGCCAAAAAGTTTTTTTGCTCTTTCTATCGCAAGATTTTCGACAACATCCACAAATTCGCATCCGTTGTACCAGCGCCTGCCGGGATATCCCTCGGCGTATTTATTTACCATCGTAGAGGCCTGCGCCTCCAAGACCGCTCTGCTTGCAAAATTCTCGCTTGCTATTAATTCGATATTGGCATTCTGCCGTTTTGTTTCGTTTAATATTGCTTTAAAAACCTTCGGATCTGTTTGTTTTAACTGTTTCATCGTTATTGTCCTTCGTCTAACGTTTTTCCAATTTTACAATCTGCCTGACGCGCCTTTTGTGTCTTCCGCCCTCGGCTTTTGTATGCAAAAATACATCCGCTATTTTTTTTGCCTTTTTTAATCCAACCCTTTTTGCTGCAAGGCTAAGAACATTGCAATCGTTATGCTGCCTGGAACTCTTTGCCTCCATAGGCGTATCGCATACAGCACTTCTTATCCCCTTTAATTTATTGGCTATGATCGCCATCCCGAAACCGGTCTTACATATAACAATGCCGCGCTGGGCCTTTTTCTTTGATACATAAAGCGCAGCCTTGTGCCCAAATAGCGGGTAATCAGAAGGCCGAAGAGAATATGTCCCAAAATCCTTCACCTTATAGCCCTTCTTCAAAAGATATTCTTTAAGCCCTTCTTTAAGTGTGTATCCGCCGTGATCTGCCCCTAAAGCAATTGTTATTTTTCCAGCCATTTTAAAAATCCTTCCGCTGATTTTTTTATAATATCAAGTATATCCCTATAAATCTCTATGGGTTTCCCTATCGGATCGGGAATGCATTTACCGGATAACTCTCCCTCGACAAATTCCCTTAAATAAAAAATCTTATCTTTCGCAAGAGGATCAACCTCAAGCACTGCATCTTCATGCATCGGCTCCATAATCAGGATGAGATCTGCTGCCTTTACCGCATCTTTTTGAAGAGCATTAGATCTGTATCCTGAAACATCTATACCTTCCTCTTTCATTACCGTAATTGTTCCTTCAAGAGGTGCGGTACATCCCATAGCAATGGTTCCTGCCGAAGCAACCTGAATATCCATTCCTTTTTCCTTCAACCTTTTTGAAAGATAACCTTCAACCATTATGCTCCTACAGGAATTTCCGGTACAGACAATGAGAAGGGAGCTTATCTTTTTTTTATTTATGCTCATCGTGCCATGCGTCCTGGATCCTTACCTTAGAGATAGCGCCTTCTCTTATTACGCGATAGGGAAAAGAGCTAGCATCTATGATTGTTGATTCTGTGCGTATCTTCGTAGGCCCACCGTCTATAACGACGTCTACCTTTCCCTCCAGGTCCCTTAAAGCGCCTTCTGCGCTTATCGGCGCTTTATTGCCCGAAATATTTGCACTGGGGGCAACAATGGCACCTCCGCACATTTCAATAAAACTTTTTGCTATTTCTCCATCGGGCATTCTGAAAGCAATGGTTTTCTTCTTGTCGTTGGTGTTTAAAATTATTGTAAGCGGGCCCGGCCAGAACTTTTTCATCAAAAGGTCGGCAAGGTGCGGTATCTCACAATCAAAAGCCTTAATTGTGCTTAAACTAGAGATGTGGACTGTTAAGGGTTTATTTTTGGGCCTTTTCTTAACTTCGTAAACCTTTGTGACGGCCTTAGCGTTACCGTAGAGTGCCCCAATTCCATAGACTGTTTCTGTAGGAAAAATGACAAGCCCGCCTTTTTTTAAAATTTTAGCGGCTTCTTTTATGTCTTTCGGATTTGGTTTTTCTGGATTTACATGTATAATCTTAGTTCTTTGCATACCTTCACCCCGTTCTGTTATTATCTTTTCTTAAGCTTGCGATTCTTCTTCCTTACGTCTTCAGCTAATTTACGTTTATGTAAAATAAGTTTTTTTTCTATTTTTTTATCGGAAAGCGCCAGAATTTGCGCTGCTAGAACACCTGCATTCTTAGCGCCGGAGGAACCTATCGACATTGAAGCAACGGGTACTCCAGAAGGCATTTGAACCGTTGAAAAAAGAGAATCTATTCCTTTTAAATATTTTGTCTCTATCGGTACGCCTATAACGGGCAACGTGGTAAGGCTTGCAACTACCCCTGCTAAATGGGCTGCACCGCCTGCCCCTGCAATAATAACCCTTATGCCCCGCAGTCCCGCCCTTTTGGCAAACACAGCAACATCCTCGGGAGAACGGTGTGCCGATAAAACCTTAATCTCATGCGGTATGCCGAAATTATCTAGGGTATCCGTTGTGCCCTTCATTATCGGTAAATCAGAATCGCTACCCATTATAACTGATACAAGTGGCCTTTTTATCATAGTCTACTCCTGTTTTTTTCTAGACACTAATCGTCCTGTTTAATGCCTTTCGCCCGATATCCTTGCGGTACTGCATTCCTTCAAAGCTTACCTTACTCACGCCGTCATACGCCTTTTCTATAGCGGCCTTTATTGTGCCGCCAAGGCCGACCACATTCAGAACCCTACCACCGCTTGTGAGGATATGATTATTATCTCTTTTTGTACCTGCGTGAAAAATAAATGCGTCAGTCTTTCCTTTAAAATGCTTTAATCCTTTTATAGCCTTCCCTTTTTCGTAGGTGCCCGGGTATCCCCCTGAAGCAAGCACGACCGAGACACAGGCCTTTTCATCCCATTTTATTGCCTTTTCACGCATGCGGTTTGAAATCGAACATTCCATTAAATCCACCAGATCGCTTTTCATTCTCGGGAGTATCGCCTGTGTTTCGGGATCACCGAATCTTACGTTAAATTCAAGAACCTGGGGGCC
>JABMRN010000063.1 GCA_013202515.1 Candidatus Omnitrophota bacterium
TAGCCCCCACCCTTCAGCAAATTAAGCCCCCTTTCGTAAAAGACCACATAGCTGTTAACTTGATATTCAAAAGATTTATATTTTTTTTTCAAGGTATTAACAATTTCTTCTGATAAGTCTGCGCCATAAGGCGGGTTCCCTATCACTACATCAAACCCGCCGCTTTTCATAATTTTAGAAAATTTTTCTTCCCAGTTAAACGCCCGGTCGCCAGCAATTTCAGAATCATCAATGAGCGAATTACCGCATCGGATATTATCATCCAGGGCGGTTAGCTCTGATTTATTGTCGGCGGTTTTCAGCCAAAGGCCGAGTTTGGTAATTTCAACCGATTCAGGATTTAAATCCACGCCAAAGAGATTGTTTTTTAGGATATGCTTATCCAGGCCGAAAATATCCATTTGGCCTTTTTTCAATTCGGCTATCTGCCGGTTTACGTCCTGGCCTTCTTTGTATAAATAATCAAAGGCCTGGTTTAGGAAGGCGCCGGAGCCGCAGGCCGGATCCAAGATTTTAATATTAGAAAGAACCTTTTTATAGGCTTCAAAAAAATCTAAATGCTTCTTAATATTTTTATTATATCTTATGCCCGCTTTTGTTTTAAACGATTTTATGGAATCATAGTCTTTCTCAGTGAGCTCGGGCAAACTGTTGAAGCTGAGCCCCTCCCGCTTTTCATTAAGCCAGCCACCAACGGCCTGTTCAACGATATAGCGGGTTATGTATTCCGGGGTATAGTAGATGCCCTCTTTTTTTCTTTTGCCTTTCTTCTTATCGTTAGGCTCACCGGCAATAGCTCTCTTTATTTCCTCAATGTCAGCTATGCTTTGTTCAAAGATGTGGCCTAAAATATTAACATTAAGGTCTGATTCAAAATCGTAATCAGTGATTTCAACCAATCCGTTTATAATCCCGTTTTCCAAAACCAGTTGACCGTCGAGAAGATCATCAAAGGCAAACAAGCCGCCATCATACCGGTTGATGCTACGCGCTGGATTGCCCTCGTTGACAGAACGGAACAAGCCCCTTATCTGGTCCCAGGCGCTAATTTCAACCATTAAGCCGTTGCTTTTAACAGCGTCCAATACCTTGCGGAATATACGCTCAGGCAAGAGCCCCGTATCCTCGCAAAAGCACACAAAAATAAAGCGGTCTAAAATTTTCTGCGTTTTTTCAAGCAGGGTTAATTCATCAATATCAGGATAATTCTTTTTTAAGTGTCCAAAAAGATGATACCGGACTTCTTTGTATTGCTTATAGAAAACCTTTGATATTTGCTCCTGTTCGGCTTCGTCTTTCCGGTAGAGCTTATCGATAGCGCTTTCAGCGTCTTTGGTGATTAGTTTTTTTCTGTAAAGAAGATAGAGGAATTTTTTTAATTCTTCCTCTTTGTCCAGGTTTTCAATAAAGAAAACCTCGTATTCGTTCATTGAGGAACTGCGGTAGAGCCGGGTTTCTATGTAGTTACTGACTATAATCCACCGGCAGGCCTTGCCGAATTTATTGGCATACATAAAGGCTTGTTCGACCGGAGTATAATTTGATCCTTTTCTGGCTTGCTTTTGGTCTAAATTGGTTTTAGCCGACTTCAGCTCAACAGCCACTCTCACGTCATCCTTTGATTCACCGGTAAAAAAGCCAAAAGCGGCGTCGCTTCTGGTGGCGTCACTGGTTGTGGTCTTTTCCCTTTCATAAAACCATTCATCCGGGCTTTCAGCCATGCCTTTGTACTGGAGAATCCTTCCGAAAAAGCCTTTTAAGAATGAATCCTGGAGCTGCACCTCTCCCTTTTTATCTAAAACGCCCCTTTTGGCCAGTGATTGCCAATTGTTGATTATTTTATTAATTTCTTTCGATTTTAATTCTCCGGAAAGATCATCTATCGATATATTTTTAAGAATGGAATGGAGCTTTTTGCGGTTGAAAATGTGGGTTGTTATTTTAGGCATAAGTTCCCCTGATAAAGTTATTAATAAAGTCTCATTTGTAATTTTTATAATTAAAATAAAGAAAAATAAAGAAAAATATATGGATACTGTTGCCCTATCATAAA
>JABMRN010000064.1 GCA_013202515.1 Candidatus Omnitrophota bacterium
ATCAATTCTATACCATATTGCGGCACTATCTTGGAGGCCTCTTTAAGGATGTTGCGCGTAAGTTCATTTCGGCCAAAGTTGATTTTTTCGATTTCACCCGAGATCTGGTCAATGGATTCGTCCTTCTTATCCTCTAAACCCTCATCAAGAATCCTATTAGTATCCCTCACGACTTCTACGAGATTATGGCTTGTTATAAAATCTCTGGTTGCCGAATCAATAATATCGTCAAGCCTTGCATGGGCACCGGTTTCATTGGTTACCGACTGTAAGAACTTAAGCGCGTCCACAATCTTCCATCGCGCAGTAGAATCAACCCATATATATCTTTTATCTTTCGTCGGAATCTGGTTGGGATTTCCGTCCCATTCAAGAATCCTTTTTTCAAAATAATTGGCCTGCCTGATAAGCGGTGTCTTAAAATGAAGACCGGCAGCGGTTATGGGTTTGCCTATAGGTTCGCCAAACTGTGTTATTACGACCTGTTCTGTTTCATTGATCGTATATATTGCTCCACTCAACAAAAGAACTGCGACAACGACTACTGCAATAGCTATAACAGATATTATTCCCTTCATTTTATTCACCCCCACTTTTGCCTAAATTGATAAGAGGCAATATGCTATTCTGTTTGGAATCTACTATAAATTTCTTCCCTACCTTGGGAAGAATTTCGTTCATAGCCTCAAGATAAAGTCTTTTTTGTGTAACGCTTTTGGAATTCCTGTATGCCTCCCAGGTAGCAATGAATTTAGCGGCATCTCCCTTTGCTCTGTTAATTCTATTAAGAGCATAGCCTTCCGATTTTTTTATTGTCTTTTCCGCCTCGCCCCGTGCCCTTGGGATGATTTTGTTATACTTCTCCCATGCCTGGTTTATGACCTTCTCTTTCTCCTGCTTTGCCTCATTTACTTCGTTAAAAGAAGGCTTTACCTGGTCAGGGGGATTGACATCCTGGAGCTTTACCGTCACTATCTGTATACCGCTATCATAGGAATCCAGGATCTCCTGAAGCTTATTCTCAACTTCCTGGTTTACCTCAACCCTTCTTGTCGTAAGGACCTCATTCACGGTATTGTCGCCTATAACCTGCCTCATCACGGCTTCAGAGATATTGCGTACAGTCCCCCTAGGATTCCTTATATTGAAGAGAAGCTTGACAGGATCTTTGATCTTAAACTGGACTATCCATTCTACGACAAGTACGTTAAGGTCTCCGGTAAGCATGAGAGATTCATCGAAATATTCCTTAGGAGAGTATCTGCTGACTATCCCTGCCTTCGTGGTTCGGAATCCGAACTCTTCCTTAAATATATATTTCACCTTAACCTTGTTCACCTTTTCCATAAAAGGTATTTTAAGATGTAGGCCGGGATTTGTCGTTCTGGTATATTTTCCGAACCTGCGTATAACACCTACTTCATCCGGCCCTACCGAATAGAAGCTGCTTGCAAGCGCAATGATGATTATGATTGCAACTACCGCAAGCGGAAGCATCCCTTTATACTTCTGGATGTTTTTTTCTATTTTTTTGGTCAAATCGTCCGATGAACCGAATAGGTCTTCGGGTTTTTCAAAATCTGCCATGTGATATTCCTCCTTTATTTTATTTCAAAAACTATGCTCTCTTTAGAATTCTTGGCGCTAAATTCTACAAATTCTTTGTATGCCCTGTACTGATCCGGAGGGATTATAAGCTTTTTTGATTTATAAGTATAGGTCATAGTAATAATATCCCCTCTTGCAGAAACCTCCCTTCTATAATATCCAAAAGGCGTATCTTTTTCAACATTTTCTGGTAAATAATTAATTTTACATCCGGGTGGTATAGAAACTTTAACAATAGTTGTATTTTCAGAGAGCCCAGGTAGCCATATAGGATGAACCCTATCCTCTGTACTCACAAGGGCGCTTATAGATATTGCCGGAAGATCAAATATGAGAAGCTTCCCTGCCTCCTTAATGTGGTTTCTTGCTTCATAGGTCGCTACGATTTTGAATCTTTCATTAAGGTTGGACGGATCAGAAAAATTGACATCGTTTAACTTGGCATTCGTAAATATGGTGCTGATAACTTGTCCAAAAAAAGCCCTTATAGCATCTTTGGTAGAATATTTAAAATTAAGGCGTGTTCCGATTTCTGTGTCACCAAAATACTCCATGGTATTTGTAATGTGGATAACATAATCATCGTCGATTTTCATGTCAAGCGTTTCCAAAGATCCGCTTATTACTTCCTTTGCGAACGGCACCTTTACAAATTCATAATCGTCTTTCTTTACAACGAAAATATCCACATCCTGCATTTCGGTTGTAAGGTATCCGAATTTATTGAGTTCCAGCGTAGGATCCAAAAATATATATCCACCCACTTTTTTAGGAACGGCAACAATGCAATGGTTAAAATCAAGAACAGGAAAATCTTTTATCAAAGGCCCTGCGGATCTTGTTTTAACCAGCGCGAAATCCGCATCAATGCCCACCATCTTATACAATGAAATTAAAAGGGCGCTCTTATCCTTACAATCACCGTATTTATTGGTGTAAATCTCAGAAACCTTGTGCGGCTGATAATCTGATGATTTAAGGGGAATAGCTACGTATCGTACGGCCTGTGATACAAAATCATAGAGCCATTTCATTATCTTTTCTTTGTCGCCGCCCTGCTCCTCTACAACGAAGGCAACAAAGGCTTCCATTTCTTGGCTAGGCTCAAGCTGGGGTTTAGAGATATCATAAAACCATTTAGCTATCTCATCCCATGTTTTTTTGGCAGCAAAGGTAAGGTTTGGGCAAACAACATCATATGGCGGCAAAAACTGCTCATAAATCCCCTCTATGAATATATCCTTTACGATCCACTTATAAATCTTTCTATCGCCTGATTCTGTTATTTCAGGTTCAGCATAAAGATTGTTGGAAACGTAACCCGTCTCAACATCCTTTGGAACGTTAATCTCAAAAACTGATTTTTCAACGGGAAGCCCTGGAGGAAAAGACCAATAGGAAAAAAAGAATCCAGGCAATTTCGGCTTAAATACCTTTAAGCGTGCCTTATACTCAACTACACATCCCACTTCCATTGCTGGCATTGAAAATTGCTTTAACCTTATATTGCTGTATAAAGGAAAACCGGAATACGGTGTGACCTCCCTTATGTTTTCCTTAGAAACATTTACAACAGTTTTGTCTGGCTTTATTGTTCTTGCTGAGACTATCTCAAGGGTCGATTCCGAAGCATTAAATGGAATGTTTACTTCACCTAGAGGCATAGCCTGTCTGTCCAATATCTTCCACACGATATGGAGGTCGTAAATAGCCGTGGCATCTTCATTGACATAATCCTTTTCATCCA
This sequence comes from Candidatus Omnitrophota bacterium, assembly GCA_013202515.1. GTDB lineage: Bacteria > Omnitrophota > Gorgyraeia > JABMRN01 > JABMRN01 > JABMRN01. Next base: position 3,356 of record JABMRN010000064.1, read on the forward strand.
TAAGAAGATATACTGCAGCTATGCCGGGATAGTCTAGTTGAGAAGAGGAATTGTTAATAAGATCCAGCATGTATTGATCTGTAAGCTGCTCTGGTTCTTCCACTGAATGTGCCGATGGAATATTGAAAGAAAAGCATAAAAATAAAGCAGCCAATATCAACACCTTCTTCATAGACATCTCCTTCTCAAAAATGCTTTAGATAATAAATACATATAGAGGTAACGCTTATTATACAACAGTATATAGAAAATGCCCACAACTTTCCTTTTTTAGCTAGGTAAAGAAGGACATTAAGAAAGGCAAGGCTCAAAATCAAACATATAAAGAAAGAGA
>JABMRN010000065.1 GCA_013202515.1 Candidatus Omnitrophota bacterium
ACTGTACAGAAATTGGGCAGAATGGAACACTGTTTGGGTAATTATATTGTTATGCGAATGTCTAGAGTTTATATATCTCTCTTAACTCTTCGTAATCTATTGGCGTTGCTTTAGGAAGTTCAAAAATAAGTACAATGTCCGTCACCGATTCTATAGAAGAAAAATTGAGGCTCATCTAGTCAGCCTTTTAAGTTTTGGGTAGCTTTAACGTTTCCTGTCCTGGTCGCAATTTCTGGCTATAACTTGTTATTTCAAAGTTCTTAAAATTCTTGCTTCTTCAGGTTGATCAGGATAGATTTTGAGTGAAGATTCTAGATGTTTTTTGGCTACATCTTTTTTATTTTCTTTTATATAAACTTTGCCCATTAAGTTATGTGCTATATATAAACTTGGCTGAAATTTTAATGAAAGGCTTAATTCCTCCTTTGCTTTCCCCAAGTTGCCTTCGTGATAATAAATGCGTCCAAGGTTATAGTGAGCCATAGGAAAATCGTATTTGATATCTATTGCCTTGGTTAAATTTTCTTTGGCTTTTACAAAATTTCCTTTTCCTATATAAATTGAGCCGATATTTCCGTACGCAATATAATTGTCTTTGCGCAGTCTTAACGCTTCGTTATACTCAGCCAGGGCCTCGTCTTTCATTCCTTTTTCAGAATAGGTGTTACCTAAATTTAAATGTAGTTTTGGGTTATTTGGATGATATTTTAAAGTCGCTTTGAAAAATGTTATTTCGTCCTTCCAATCTTTATTCCGCTCGATTGTGGCAAACATATAGAAAAATACTACAACACATAATAATGCCATACCCGAGATTTTAAGTAGTTTTGTCGTTAAAAATTTCGTATAAATATTATAAAGGCATAAAAATATTATGACAAAAAATCCGACTTGAGCCATATAAACCCAGTGTTCGGCAATCAAGCTATTTATCGGGACAATGTTTGATACCGGTAAAAGTGTTATAAAAAACCAAAATATAAAAAACGATACTGTCCTGTTTTTCTTTAACATCCAAAATCCGCAGAATAGTATAGCCACGACAGTTAAAAAAGCGAAAAAAGCGAACGATTCGTTTAAAGTACGTGCTACTTGTATTCGCCTTTCCATATGCAAACCATGCGGAAAAAATAGTAGTCCAAGATAGATTAATATTGTTTTAAAAAAGGTGATTATTCTGTAAAAAAGCGGTACTTTGGCAAAAATAGACGGGGCGAGCTTAACCGAACCAACAGCATTTGTTCTTAAAACTGCGTAAGGTATTAGCAGGATAATATAGCCCAACCATGTTTTAACCAGAAAATTAAATTTTCTAGTTGTTATCCGTCCTTTTAATAATATGTATAAATACGTTAGTAGAATCAATGGTAAAATTATAGAGAGCTCTTTTGATAATAATGCAAATGCGAAAAATAGCAAAGACAGTAAATATAATTTAACGTTCTTTTTTGAGAGTGCTACGCTATTGCAAAATCTTACATAGAGCACAAGTGCCAACAGAAAGAAAAGTGAATAAAGCGAATCAGCTCTTCCGGCAATATAGGTAACTGCTTGTGTATTTATGGGGTGTACACCAAATAAAATGCCGGTAAAAAAAGATACGAATATGTTATTTGTAATATAGAAAATAAATAAAAATAAAACCGCTGCCGTTAAACTATGCAATATCACGTTCGTTAAATGGAAACCAATGGGATCCTCTGCCCACAGAAAATAATCTATCATGTTTGATAGTTCCTGTAACGGCCTATAGAAATTATTAACATTACCGCTTCCATACCCTACGTATGTTTTAAATACGTCTTTAATATGCGAGAAGCTCTTTATCTGCGGATTTAACAAAATCAGATATTCGTCATCCCATATAAAGTCATTCTTCAATGAATTCACATAGCTTAACATGGTAAAAACAACAATAATTAAAACAAGCAGGGAAACAATCTTTCTGTTTTTACGGTTGATAGATGTCGGTAGATACGGAGATATGGCTATTTTGTTGCTTTCAGTGGGTTTGATATTTAAATTTTTTATTTCTTTTTTTAATTTTTTATATTTGATATTGAGCTTTTTGGCAATTAATTTTACTGAATATTTATTTATATTTTCCAATATATATTTTTTGTGTTCGGGTTTCATTTTTTAAAGCTTTCTTTGACAATGGCTCGATTGAAAAATAATACAATTAAACCGTGATAAAAAATAGATGTGGAATTTTTAAGGCCGGTCGGAATAAAAATAACAATTTCACCTGTGAACTGCAGCAAATTTAAAAAAATCATAATCTTTGTAAGTATGATATACCCTGAAAAAAATATTAAAGTTTTCCTCGCCCATTCTTTATAATTAAAAAGCCCTAATCCTACCAGAATAGAGGTTAAGCTTGAAATCAAAACAAATGTAAATACGTTTAAGGGTTTCCTTGATATGGAAAGCGCGGGATAGGTTGCCAAACTAAATAAGGTAATCGAGCCAATTAATAATTCAATAAGTGCGACTGTCTTTATTATTATCGGATATGTCATTGGCTTTAGTATATCATAGTTTTTTTCAGAAGAAAAGGGTTCACGTTTTGCACTATGGTGACTATGGCGTAGAGTCATCAACTCTCCACCATTTTAAATATTGATCACATAAACGTTCGTTTGTTTATTGAGTAGTTATTGGTGTGAAATATAGGGACTCGTTACCCCGAGCCTCCCCTATTCAAATCTAGCTCTTTGGTGGCTTGGGGAATACCCCAGAAAGGGTATTCTTTATCATAGTCTTTACTTCTTCACTAAAGTCCTTAGAAAGGATCCACTCAAGATAAGCACGTTCTTTCTCTGCTAGCTCTCTTATACTATGGCGCCTGGCATGCTTCCCAAACATAGGATAAAGCTCACCATTCCACCACCTAAACTTTCTCCCCTTATCAAAGTAATCAAGCGACCTCTCATAATCAAACTCACTTAAGGAGCTAATGCCCTCTTCAGTAGATCCATATTTATTAA
>JABMRN010000066.1 GCA_013202515.1 Candidatus Omnitrophota bacterium
GAGTTTAGCTAGACGGTCGGCCTTTTCTTTTTCTCTTGCCAGACGGTCAGCTTCTTCTGCTATCTTTTTTTCATCTCTTTTCTTCTGTTGAATCTCATCGCGCTTTTTATCAATAAGAGCTGCTTTTCTTTCCAATAATTCTTTTGTTTCGGTCTTTAATCTTTGCTTTCGAAGGCTTTCTTCTTCCTCTATGCACCGGGCTTCTTCTCTTTTTTGTCTTTCGAGTTCCAGTCTTTTTCGCTCAGCTTCTTCCCTTGCCCTTCTTTCGTCCTCAAGCCCTTTCTGCTCAGCTTCTTCCCTTGCCCTTCTTTCGTCCTCGAACTTCTCCTGTTCAGCTTTCTCTTTTGCTATTTTTTCGGTTTTGAGTCTTCTCTGTTCAGCTTCTTCCTCTGTTTCTCCTTCGATTTCAATTTTCTTTCGTTCAGCTGCCTTCCACGGCTTCTTTTCTATTTCTTCTTTTTCCCTTTCAGGAGAATCTTGTATATAATCCCGCATCTCTCTATTCTTGCTTATCTCAAGCGCTTTTAACCATTCTTTCTTTGCGCCTTCCAAATCGCCCTTTGCGTAAAGTTCATTTGCTATCTGGAAATACTCGCGGAGTTCCTGTTCTCGCTTTACATTACGCCTGAATACAAGCCGTGCCTTAACCTCCTCATCTATACTTTTTAAATGCCGTTCCAGTTTTTTTACAAGATCTTTAAGGTTTATATCGCGGCTATCCTGTTTTAGTTCTTGGGAATAACACAACCCTGAAGAAATAAAGAGTAGGGCGACTAGGCAACATGTATATAATAATCTAACTCGGCTTCGCATAATGATAGTTACCTTGTTTCTCCTCTATTATAGTACCGCGATATTTTTTTCATATCTTTTAGTTTTTCTTGTGCTTCCATATACTTGCCTTGCAGATAAAGCGTTTCGGCTTCTTTATATAATTCCGCAGCCCTATCATAGTCGCGTTCTGCGTCTTGCAATTCAACCTCTTCTTCCGGCTCTTCTGGCTTTTCTTCCTCTAAGCTCGACTCTGCCGCTTCTACCCTTTTTGGAATACGGAACACTTTATCTTCCGATTCTTCTTGGGGTTCCTCTTTGTCTTTTTTCCAGTACTCTGGTCTGTGTTCAGAAACTGGGGGAATTTCAATTCGGGGAGAGACTCTTTCTTCTCGGTCTGGCTGTTGCCTCTTTAACCTGCTTATCTCCTTGCGCGCTAGACGTTCAGCTTCATTTCTCATGCGGTTTCGTTTGCGTTCTTCGGCCAGTTTACTTGCTTTCTCTTCTCTACCACCGCCATAAACGGACGTTATTCCTTCAGGGTTCTTTTCATCAAAAAGAATCTCCTTTAAAGATCTTGCCGTTCCTTCTTCCTTGGCTTTCTGATTGTTTGAACTACTTTCGGAAGCAACTGTTCCTGCAGCACGTTGGTTGTTAAATGAACTAGTAGAGGCGGATTCTTGAGAAGAACCGCGGCATACGGTCAGAATAAGAAAAAAAAGGGCAGCAGAAAAATAAATAATAGCTTTTCTGAATGAAAGCTTTATTGGAAACATTGCCCTCCGGCATTTACTGCATAATATTGCGTGATATACGTGCTTTTAACTATAATATTATACTATAATCCAAAAATTTACAAGGTATTAGTGACAAAATTATAGTATTATGCTTATTTGTAATATCGTAATTGCTTACTATTATATAATTAGAAAATCGGGATGTAAACAAGAAAAGTGAAATATGCTGAAATAATTTTTGGGGGGCAAAAAAGAATAAATGAAACGGGGAATGCTATATATTGAAGCGAATACATATTATATCACCGTCTTCAACGATATAATCCTTGCCTTTTATGTAAAACTTGCCTGATTCTTTTACCTTCTCCTCGCTTCCTAGTTTTATGAGATCCTCCTGCTTCATTACCTCGGCCCGAATAAATCCCCTTTTCAAATCTGTGTGCACAGAACCAGCGGCTTCTGGGGCAGAGGAACCAGCAGGAATAGTCCATTGATGCACTTCGTCGGATCCCACAGTGAAGAAAGATACAAGATTAAGTGCCTTCATGCAAAGGCGGCTGAGAATGTTAAGGGCCGGTTCATCTATGCCGAGCGCCTTCAAAAAATCCGTTCTTTCTTCTTCGGTTTCAAGTTTCATAATCTCTGCTTCTACTTTTACCGATGCCTGCATCAAATAAACGCCCTCTTCTTCGTAAATCTTGTTTAGTTTCGTTAAAAGCAAGGAATCGCCTATCTCGCCTTCGGAAACATTAAGAACAATTATAATTTTTTTTAAAGTAATAAAAGGGTAGCCTGAAATGATCTTTTTTTCTTCGTCCTCGAGAGAAAGCAGTCTGAGGGGTTTTTCCTTTTCAAGATGCTCTTTTAATTTTAAGAGAAGTTCCTTCTCTTTTAGAGTTGTTTCTGCGCGTGTCTTTTTTAAATCCTTTTCTATTCTATCGAGCCTTTTCTCAATGAAAAGCAGGTCGTTAATAATAAGTTCGGCATTTACGAAATCTATATCTCTCTTTGCATCTATTGAACCACTCGCGTGATAAACAGATTCGTCTTTAAATACCCTTACCACATGGCAAATCGCGTCGAGTTCGGCTATATCCTTAAATATGTCACCTTTCTTCACGGTATCTTTTTCTATTTTTGGAAGAAGCTCTATGTTGATCCTGGCCCTAGTTTGTTTTTTTGGTTTATACATGGGGATCAGGCTGTCAAATCTTGGATCCCTTATTTCGGCGACACCTTGAATAATCCTATCTGATTGGGTGTCTTTTTCTGAAAGGCTGTTTTGAGTAAGCGCTTCGAAAAGCGTTTTTTTACCTGTCTTGGGCAGACCGATTATTCCTATTTTCATTATATTTTTTTAAAGTTATTTGTTAAAAAAGCATAAACGGCTTAAAGCACACAGGCGCCTTTTTCCTCTTTGTTTTCAGATTCATCTTCTCTTCCAACATCTCCGCCCCTTAGCTGTTCGTCTTGTGCTTGATTGTCCATAAAATCTTGGATATCGTCGTCGTTTTCATCCTCTATCTCGTCAGCCCTATCGTCGAATCCTATATCGTTTGCATACAGTCCGAGAGGTGCACATGACAAAAAGCATGCTACCATAAACAGTACAAATATCCTCTTCATAATACCTCCTTTTATCGTTATTAGTTAAGCTTGCTAATCATGTAGTATATTAAATCAACGCATTTCATGTCCAGAAAAAACTTTCGCGCCTTATTTGGTGTTCCATCTTCATTATGAGGAAAGAGGAAAGAATTCAACAGGGCGATTCCTTTTTCTACATTATATTGTTTTGTGTCAACATTCAGGTGCTTATAAATAACATCTACCAGAAGCTCTTTCTCATTCCTATTATAGTGCACCCAATCGTATCCGGTCGCTTCCAGCGTAACATCCGCAAAAGCAAAAACACAGGTGCATACAATCGCAATGAGTACTATCATACGCATACAATAGAAATATACACAAAAAAGAAGCGATATGCAACAGGGAAATAATAAACGTGCGGCACTATAAAGAAATGCGGCTTCGACGGAGCAGATCAAAGCCGCATTTTCTCATCTAATTCTGGCGGGGACGACGGGAAACGAATACTGGAAACAC
>JABMRN010000004.1 GCA_013202515.1 Candidatus Omnitrophota bacterium
TGGTAGGGGTGTCTATACGTTAGTTTACTCTAAAGGGAGAGAGGACATTAGTTAAGGATTTTAACCATCTCGTCGTGGATTTTTGAATTTGTGGCGAGTATTTCCTTGTCGAAAGGCGTATATGTAGAATTGTTAAATGTTGTAACCCTTCCTCCAGCTTCGTTTACGATAAGCATCGCAGCTGCCGAATCCCATGGATGCAGATTCATTTCCCAGAATCCGTCGAAGCGGCCACAGGCCACGTAGCACAGGTCTAAAGCAGCAGAACCAAGACGTCTGACTGCCTGGGCAATTTTAAGGAACTTAGTAAAATACAGCACATTATCCTTAGCGGTGTGTTTTATATCATATGCAAATCCCGTAGCAAGAAGCGCCTTATCTAATTTATTTATTTTTGACACGTGAATTTTCTTATTATTTAGTCGGGCACCCTTATTTACTTCTGAAGTAAATAACTCACCGGCCTCAGGATTATAAACGACACCCACAACTATTTTGCCGTTTTCTTCAAGCGCTATCGACACCGAATAGACAGGCAAGCCGTGGGCGAAATTTGTTGTTCCGTCTAAGGGATCTATGATCCATCTATATCCGGCTGTGGCACGATCCCGGTAGCCTTCCTCGGAAAGAATTCTGTGGGTGGGATTATATTTTTTTATAAGATTAACTATAAGCTCTTCACATTTTTTATCTACGTCGGTAACAAGATTAATATCCCCCTTGTAGGATATTTTCTTTATACTTCCTTTTCTTTTCTTTGCGTAATTGCCAGCTTTTACTGCCGCATCAATCGCAAGGTCGATGAATTTTATATTTTCCATAATAAAATCACGGTTCTACTAATTTCTTACCCAAATCGTATGCTCTTTTAAGCATTTTTTCCTGCTTCAATATATCTCCGATAGCGTCAACACCTCCTGCAAAAAATCCTTCGATATAATCTATATCTTGGACCTTAAAGAAAGCATCGATTACCTTTTCGGCACAGTTAAAAAAAGATTTCTTTTTAAACCCGCCACATGCTATAAATGTGCCCGATCTTTTCTTTGAGTTCTTTTTTTTGTGGAGAAGGTATTTTCTGACCCAAAAACACTGCATCCTGTCTATCATCGTCTTCGTTTGTGCAGAGACATTTGCAAAGAAGATGGGCGAGGCCACCAATACGTTATCTGCTTCTTCCAGTGCTTTATACACAACAGCCATGTCATCTTTAATGACGCAGAGGCCTTTTTCAAGGCATCCGCCACATTCCTGACATGGCCTTATGTTTAAATCGTTTAAAACTATTTTATCTATTTGAGCTCCGCTAGCTCTCGCCGCATCCAGTGCCTTCTCAAGCAACGTATCGGTATTACCGCCATTGCGGGGTGATCCTAAGAGAGCTGTCAGCCTAGCCACTAATTATTCTACCTTTATAGCTTCCACTGGACATTGTGATGCTACATCATTAAGATCACAGCTGCCAGATTCATTTTTTACGTATGCAAGGTTATCGTCCCCTACTTCGAATACCTCAGGACAAACTGAGGCGCAAAGACCGCAACCAGTACACAATGATGCATCTATCGTTACCTTTGCCATTAATATTCACCCCCCTTATTGTTTTTTTTATAAGTTTTGGGAACTTTTAGGCCGACTTTCTTAGCTATGTCATAGAATTCCTTTGTATCAATATCATCGAGCCTTTTATTCTTTCTCTCAAGCTGTTCATTAAACTTGACTGCCTTCTCCTGCATGAGTTCGTGTGTTTCTTTCGAACCACCATACAAGCGGAAATTTTTTCCCTTTGTTATTCTTACATGTCCGTCGTTTGAGTCAAAACCCAACCCTAAAAGGAGCCTTTTCGCAATTCTGTTATTCATACCTTGTAAACCTTATCTCCTCTCCTAACCCTCTTAGCTACCTTAATGCCTATCTCCTGGCCTCTCTGGGCGTTATCTACAGTTTGGCGATTAATCTGCATGGATTTAATTTTCTGCTCAAAAGCAGTAGTGTGGCCCTTGATATAAACGGTATCCCCAGAAGATACGGTACCTTTAGTAATTTTGATGACACCGGCTTTTACGTGCGGAAAAAAATGCGTGATTTCGCCGATCGGTTCACCGAGCTCCGCATCAGATCTCTTCCTTTGAAACAGTCCGAATATCATACAACACCTCCTGTTAATTTTAGAAAAATGTTCTAAAAATTCAAAAATAGTATATCACATAGCTCTGTAATATACAAGGCAAGCTTACGAGTAGAAACTACGAGTTTAAGATTCATATTCCCTTAAGCGGACATTCGCTACACAGAGGTTTTCTTGTTTTACAAAATCTTTTTCCAAGTTCAACAATCAACGCATGATACTCATTAAATAAACTATGCTTTTGGGGTAGATTGTCCATAAACAAGGCCTGGAGAGTATCATATTCTACTTTTTCATTGCAGAGTTTATGCCTTGAGCACATCCTCTTAGTATAAGCATCTACAACAAAGATCGGTTTTTCCAGGGCGTAAAGTAGGATACTGTCAGCTGTTTCCTTGCCGATGCCATTTATGTTTAAAAGATCCTGCCTTAAGGTTCCTGGATCAATTTTCTTTAAATTCCCGATTTTAGAACCGCGGCTTTTAAGAAATTTGAGAAAAGTTTTAATTCTCCTAGCCTTTTGATTGTAGAAACCAGACGGCTTAATAAGACTTTTTAGTGCCTTCAGATTTACGCGGCTGAGTTTTCCGACGGAAAGAATCTTTTTTCTCTTTAGATTACCTATTGCCTTCTCTACGTTTGTCCAGGCCGTATTCTGCGTGAGAATAGCACCAACCATTACCTCAAAAGGCGAATCTCCGGGCCACCAGTTTCTGGGTCCGAATGCATTATAAAGCTTTTTGTAAATAAGAAGAAGTTTTTTCTTTCTATGCTTCAAGGTAGGGGCAATCAATGATTACTTATTGGATTCTACTTTTTTAATACCAGATATTTCCCTTTTCTTGCTCCTTATGTTTGTTTCAATCTTTCTTAACTTCTGAAGATATGGCTTTACAGCAATCGCAGCCTTTTCTCCACCAGTCCTTAATGCAGCAACTTTCTTGCCTATTTCATAATAAAGCTTTTCTTTCTGAATATTAAGACTAATTATGTCAAGCTGGACACGGCCTATCTTGGAAGCCTTTACAATTTCTTTCTCACCTTTTTTTGCGAAGATACTAGCGTCTTTGCCAAATCTCTTAAAATTTGCCTTTAACTGCTTCATTACTTTGTTCATTTCATTGTGAAAATCTTTCTTTGCCATCCCTTCCTCCTTTATACCTTATTAACTATAGTATCCCTTATCGTCCGAATCATACCTATACTTACATATGCCCCGCTTTGAATTTTTAATGAAATCTACCAAATATTTTACTTCTTTGCCGGGATTTCTTTCTAAAATCTTTTCAACTGCCTGTTTTGTATTGATATCGGAGTGATAAATAATTTTGTATGCTTCTTTTATTTCTGTTATCGCTTTTCTGTCAATTCCGGCCCTTCTTAATCCAACGAGATTGACTGCACATACTACTGATGGCCCACGTACCGACATATACGGCGGGACATCTTTATTTACACCTGAAAACCCACCAATCATTGAAAGTGTTCCTATTCTTGAAAACTGGTGTATTACAACATTGCCGGATATAAAAGCAGCATCTTCTACGGTAACGTAACCTGCTAAGAGGGCTCCGTTTGCTACTATAACGTTGTTTCCAACATCACAATTATGCCCAAGGTGGCTTGTGCCCATGAAATAGTTGTTGTCCCCTATAACCGTCGAACTTCCTTCCTTGGTCCCTCGGTGAATCGTTACATATTCCCTGATGATATTGTTCTTGCCTATAATAAGCGATGTTTTACCCCCTTTAAAAGCTATATCTTGAGGAACATCGCCCAGTACTGCACCGGTGTGGATTCTAGTGCCGTCGCCTATTTCCGTATAGTTCATTATATGAGAATGTGGGTATATTTTAACGCCCTTTCCTATTTTCACATCAGACTCAATGATAGCGTATGGGCCTATTTCGACATCGGAGGAAATATTGCTTTTTTTATCAACTATGGCTGTTGGGTGTATCGACATATTTAAGAGCTTTTAAATTTTTCAAGCAATCTATTCAGTTTGTTGACAATATTCTTTATATCGTCCTTTTCTCGTACTTTAAAACGCACCGAATAGTCACCTTCTAGTATCTTGTCCAGATCTTCTTCTACCCTTTCAAGCGGTCCTGCGAAACGATGCGAAAGCATAAGCCCCCATAGAAAAAGTAGAACAAAGAGAGGTACGAGGCCTACAA
>JABMRN010000067.1 GCA_013202515.1 Candidatus Omnitrophota bacterium
AGCCCAGACTCCTCAAGCTCGGCTTCCTCCTCTTCAGGCCCAAGCTCCTCAAGCCCGGCTTCCTCATATTCTTCTAGCCCTGCTAGCTCTGCATACTCGTCATATTCATCATAGTCGTCCTCAAACACAGACGCAAAGGCTACGTTGTTTGCGCATAGCAAGCATGACAATAGCACAACAAAAAAGGTACGAACCCACTTAGTCCTCACAATTCCTAAAAGAAAGCTACCTTTTTTATACCGTTTTCCTAACATCAGACTCCTCCTATTGTTAAGTACTTTTAAAAAGCTCTAATTAACATGTAAAAAAATTAATAGGGCGCGTAATATATCCCTGACCTACTAATAAGTATACCATACCTTTCTATTTACTTCAAGGAAAATATCTTACTTTTTGTTTACTAACGCCCCCTATTACCCCTAAGCGCAACCCCACCAATACCGCATAAGGTAAATGTAATACCAACAAATATGAGTATCCACATTCGATCCACGAATTCAGCCAAAAAGGAAGATACTAACATGAATACCAAGAATCCCATATGAATAATCACTTCAAGCGAACTAAAAACCCTGCCCCTGGCATCTTCCGGCAGTGCCTCATGGACCAGTGTGTTGCTTGAGACAACGATGGGGCTTGTAAAGACACCTATAATAAAACTCAATATTGAAGCGGCTGCAAAAGAAGGCGAATTCCCCAACAGAACCGTGAAAACAATAATGCCTATGCCGCTTGCTATGAGGCTCGTAAATATCACTTTGTTTTTGGGGAATTTTTGGCCGAATCTTCCGTAGACAAGGGCCCCCATAAAAAGCCCTATACCGCCAAACATTGCCAACAGGCCCAGGTCGCTTGTAACCGTGCCAAAAGACTCCTGCACAAAGACGATTATGACGCAGAATATAGCGCCTATACCCGACATAAGGACAAAAAATATCGAGGCGACAAAACGCATCTTCTTTAATTTTACAAAATAAGATACGCCTTCCTTTATATCCCTGAAAATCGAGCTTTTTATAGCATCCTTTATGGCCTTTTCAGCCACTAAAAATTCTTCTTTCAGTTTGGGGCCTGCCTTTTGCAAAGATATGGTAGACAATAAAAACGCCGATATAAAAAATGTGAGAGAATCTATATAAAAACTGCCTATGACCCCCACCCAACTTACCAATATACCGGCGAACCCGAAGCTTACGACAGTGGCAATCATCCTGGTCGTATCCGACAACGAATTTGCCACAAGAAGCTGCTCCCGTGCCACAATATTAGGGATAATTGCCATTTTGCTCGGCAAAAAGAAGCGCGTTATGGAAAATATTATGAAGACCAAAAAGTATATGGGCAGGTTGCTATCAAAGAAGACTATAAGAAGCGGGATTAAAAGCACAAGGAGGCCCCTTAATAGGTCTGAGACCACCATGATGTGCTTTCTGTTCCACCTATCAACATAAGCCCCTGCTATAGGGCCGATTATAAAAACAGGTATTATGATAAAAAGGATAAGCTTGGCGAGTTCGATTGTAGAACCGGGGGCTTTCTGATAGACCAGTGCGATTAAAGCCATCTGGTTGAGCCTGTCCCCAAATTGGGAAACAATCTGGCCCATCCATAGGCGGAAGAAGTTCTTATTTCTTAGGACCTGGCGAAATCGCGCCATATTTTAATGTGCAATGCGCTTTCTCAGTATGAGATAATACTCGGCTGCCTCAACAACTTTTCCCAAAGAAAAAAACTGTAGCGCGCCAATAAAAACCGCCCAGATAGCTTTATAAAATTTATTAACGGCGTTAAACTTAGTTTTATGCAAATGCGAGAACTCGATTGACAAATTATTTCTAACCGCAAAATCTTTCAATTTTCCCGGAGAAATCGAAAGCTTCAAATATGTCTTAAAAATCGGCATTGTGCTGGTCCCTGCCTCTTTGAAACCCCTGATATGACGGTATACCCACCTATGCAAACATAGTGGAGTAATTTTCGTCAATAAAGTAATCACCGAAAAAAGATAAGGCACGACGATGACGATAATGCCGCCTTCGCGTAAACCTTTCGTAATATTAATAAGGGCATCCTCAGGTCTCGAAAGATGTTCTAAAACACAAAAGCATACGGTTACATCAAAGCTTGAAGGCATAAAATTAAAGTTTTGAATGTCGCCACACACCTTTTTGTCTACTATAGAATTTTTTTTAAGCTGTTCTTGTGATATGTCGAGGCCGACCATACATGCGTTATCAGGAAGGTCAAACCGCAAAGAATAACCACAACCAACATCAAGAATTTTAATTACTTCCGTACCGCTTATGTCATGGATTGCCTTTGTAGCCAGTGACTGGAAAGCTTTCTGCATATAATACCCTATATGGAGCCGACGGTCAGATTCGAACTGACGACCTGAGCTTTACGAAAGCCCTGCTCTACCA
>JABMRN010000068.1 GCA_013202515.1 Candidatus Omnitrophota bacterium
CTTTTATTTCCAGCCCGGTGGATTTTAATATTTTATCCGGTTTCATTGAAACATCCAGAGGGCGCTTTTCGGCAACGGGAAAATTATTAATGCTGCATTCGGTTATCCTGATGTCTTTTCGCCTATAATTCTTATAATGTTTTAAGAGCGTTTTAAGCATATCTGAGCGCGCATAAGCGTTTTTGCCGGAGAGATGGAAGATCCCGCTGTTATTCCCGCGCATTAAACGGGCCAGGCCTTCGACAACTTCATTTACGTGTATCGGCGAAAAAAGATGATCGCGCGCACACTTTATCTCCATACCGCGCTCTAACTGGTCCAGCCATGAGGTAAAAAGTGTCCCGTCCCCGCGGCATGAGCCAAATACCCTCCCCAGGCGGACAATAAGAAATTTCGCACAGTTTTGCTGCAGATATTTTTCGACCCGCGCCTTCTGAGAGCCGTATGTCAATACGGGATTGACGCGGTCCGTTTCGCTGTAACCCCCTTTCCGGCCGTCAAAAACGGCCTCGGTGGACATAAATACGGGGGTCACCGCCGATCTTTTCAGCTGGTCTATAAGCGCGCATATGCGAACGACATTAAGCCTTTCGGATTGTTCGATATTCCTTGCGCAAGAATCGGGATTTGTATTGCCGAGTAGAATAACGGCGTGCGAAAATATTTCCGGTTTCTCGGCCACATCCGGTATATCCATTTTCAACGCATCAAAATACACGCCATCTTTGATGAGATGCCTATAGTATGTAGCTACTGACCGGCGGGGACCCAATCTGGAGAAAAGGTTCCTGCCAATGTAACTTGAACCCCCTAATACAAGAATTTTTTTACGTTTTATCATCCCTTTTTCCCGCGCCCACGGCAAAGAGATAATGCGCCATGGGGTAAAAGCCGGTATGGACTACTTCGTCGTTCATTGAAAAGACAAAAGCGTTGTGAAAATATCTTAGCATCAGTTCTTTGAGCTCCCCGTGGTCTTTGCAGTTTGTGTGACCTTCCTTGCTGCGTTTGGAGGCATAAACCTGTGACTGCCTTGAGGGCATTCCGATAACCAGAACGCCTTCCTTGTGGAGCGAGTGCACAATATTGGACATAAATTGCCGTTCCTCTGCTTTACGAATATGTTCAAGCACGTCGAGGGAATAGGCCCCGTCAAACACTCCATCTACAGGCGCCGAAAGTATATCATGCACCTTACACTTAAATTTCCACTTTGCCTCCATCCGCTTATTGGCGTCTTCCACGAATATCGGGTCAAAGTCGACGGCATAAACCCTACCGACCTCTTGCAGGACAAGCCGTGTCCAAAAGGCGTCCCCGCAACCTACTTCCAAGACACTTTTTTTTCCGCTTAACATCTTTGCTACAAATTTGTATCTCGCCAGTATAAAAAGCAGGTGCCGCGGATCGTCATGCCACACCAGATTGGCGACCGAACCCAGCGGTGTCAGACCCTGCGCCTTACGCAGGGTTACCGAGCTTTGATACTGTGTTTCTTTGGTTTTTTCCGCGCGCATATGCCACCTCACCTTTTTATCCGGGTAATTACACGAACTCCATATGTTCTTCATCTATATCTAGATAGTCCAAAATAAGCTTATTCTTTGTATTCGCTACGCAGTGATGGTTGCAGTGGATAGAAGGATTGATCTTAAAAAATTTATTCTTATCCGAAAACCAGAAATCCTCGAATCGCTGGTTCCTTATCGAACCGAGTAAACCCTCATCCAGATTATAGGCCTTGTCCTGGCAGGGGTACATATTCAAATCCGCTCCTATGACAGGTAAAATCTGGAGATAAGGGCACCAGTCATATTTTTTCTCAAACTTTTCATCCAGTTCATGGTAGGAATCGTTTATTTCGAAACCCCCGTCCGCAAAATCGGCCCGGGCCTTTTTGATTTGTGCTTTCACCTTTTCGTAAATAGGCCGATGGTATCTGTTATTTTCTGTGCCGTCGTTACTGACTATGCAGGGGGATACCTTTACGCTGTCTGCGCCCGTATCCTTTAATTTCCTGATCAACTCGTAGATATGTGTGGCGTTCATTTTATCGACTACAATGCTTACGCCCAAATAACATGTACCGTTCAGACTCTTGAAATTTCTCATATTATTCAGCACTTTTGTAAATTCGCCTTTGCCAACCCCTCTATAAGCGGCATAACTTTCTTCGTCCCATCCGTCAATCGAAATTCGAAGCCACGTCCCGTACGAGGCAAAAATTTCCGCCAGCTCCCCCTGAAGTTCCGCGCCGTTAGTTAAAGCGGCGAATTTGACGGAGGTACGGGATAGTTTCCTGGCACTCTTCGCCAAATGAGGATAGCAAAACGGCTCTCCACCGCCGCTGAACGTGACCGATTTTACTCCCATTTTTATTATATCTTCTAATATTTCTATCATTTTTTGTTCCGGGATTTCGTCCTTTACAAGCATGTCTTTGCCAAGTTGTAAATTGCCCGCCCGATATGCGCAATATCGGCAATTATGGCTGCACCTGTTTGTCGGCTTTATCCTTATGTGGATAGGCGCCGTTATTTTTCCGATGGATCCGACCAAAGAATCCAACTTGTCCTTAAAATGAAATACTTTCATCTTCGTATATAAAAGCCCTTTCGGTGCTTTATTTTTATTCGAAATATATGAACTCATGATCGCCTTTGTAACCGAATTCATCGAATAACCATCTCCATTCTTCGGGGCTGAAGAACGCTTCACACGTCAGCGCCCAGCACTGCAGATTGAACAGTTCCTCCGCATTTCTATAGCTTTCTACTACGACATACTTATTCCTGCCTACCCTTTCTATTTCTTTTAACGCTGATTTAAGGTCACCGATACAAAGATTATGCAGGGTCGTGATGGATATCACCAAATCAAATTCTCCGTTTTTAAAAGGGAACCCGTCCTGCGCCCTATGTACGAAAAGGCTCTTTTTTACCTCTTCTTTAGCGTTTTCTATCGCATATTTCGATATGTCGAAACCGGCTATTTCCGCATCCGGCAGGAGCATCTTAAGCTCATAAAGTAAAAAGCCCTTACCGCATCCCACATCCAAAATTCTGGCATTGTTGGGCAAGCGGTAGGTTTCTATCAGTTTTTCAGCGACGATTTTCCAGCGGCCATCATACCTGTAGCCGCCGTACCCGTACCGCCTGTCGCCATCCCAGTAGTCATAACCATATTGCCTGGCAATTTCCATGCATTTTGATTTATCATGCATCATTCTTCCGATGTAGTCTCTTTTTGTCCTCTTGTGCAATAAGCTAACTGTATTGATCGAGTTTCCCATAATTCCCTTACCCCTTGTTTAAGTGGGAGGGCATATTCTGCATATAAGCGCCCCCATGCACCGTTACGGCAAACTTCCCAAGGCACGAATCGAAAAGTTCTTCAAAGGAAAAGACGGACTCCGTTTTTTTACGGTATGCCCTCGGAATACCGTGTAAATCTATACGGTTACGTACGTCCAGGCGCCCTACCTCTTCAAATCCCATCTTAAGAAGTAGCTCGTCATAATTTATCGCATGGCGCAACGGTTTAAGTTTGGAGCTGTCCCGTATATAGAGGTACCCGTCTTTACGCAACACCCTTGATGAGTGGGACATAAGCCAGAGGATACCGGCCACGTTGATCTCGTTAAGCACCCAAGTTGCCGTGATTAAATCGATCGACCCTGTCGCTACCGTATCAAAATACCATGAGGGGACGTGTTTAATTTTGTACCCGGATTCTTTATTCACCAGGCGGGTAATTTCAGCGCGGTCGAGATTAAAATTCTCGCATTCAATAACGTCCAAATATGCCGCTTCGCCCTGCAATAAAAACCGGAAAAAATCGCGCTGGATCGAATAGCTGTGCGGGCTTGCCTCCAGGGCATAAAAAG
>JABMRN010000069.1 GCA_013202515.1 Candidatus Omnitrophota bacterium
GTAAAAAGCCTTGAGGATGTAGAAAAATTGGTAAAGTGGCCTTTTTTGGGGTGCGTTCCAATAATTGATTTAAAGGCTAATATTACAGAATTCGAAAAAGACCTTCTTACGCATCTAAAGCCCAAGGACCCGACAGCCGAGGCCTATAGGGCAATTAGAACAAGCGTATTTTTTTCTTCAACGGAAGAGCGTCCATTAAGAAGCATGCTGGTAACTAGCCCCGGACCGAAAGAAGGCAAGACCACGACTGTTTGTAATCTCGTAATCGTCATAGGACAATTCGATAGAAAGGTCTTGATAGTTGATGCGGACATGAGAATGCCGAGGCTTCATGAGGTTTTTAAAAAGAAAAACGAAAAGGGTTTGAGTGACTTTCTGTGTGGACAAGCAAAGTTGGAGGATATTGTTCAAAAAACAGATATAGAGAATATATTTATTATCTCAGGTGGCTCGTATCCTCCGAATCCATCAGAACTTCTTTCTAGTCATAAGATGAAGCAGTTTATCGAGGCTGCAAAAAAGAAATATGATTTTATTCTTTTTGATACGCCTCCGGCCGCTGTTGTTACCGACGCGGTTGTCTTATCAAAGGCAGCAGATGGCGTCATCATGGTTGTAGAAAGCGGAAAAACTTCAAGAAGGGCTCTGCCCAGAGTTTCCAAGGTGCTCGATGATGCCAAGGCGAGAATCGTTGGAACCCTCCTTAATAAAGTCCCCATTAAAAGCTCCAGCTACCATTATTATTACTACACGCAGTATTATGGTAAGACAAGATAATCAAATCCTTTCAAAGAGTGGCATATAATGGAAAAAATAAACATTTATGATTTAATGCTGGATGATCTTCGTAAAATTTTAATCTCTTTAAAAGAGATGCCCTACCGCAGAGATCAGCTATTATCTTGGCTCTACAAAAAGAATGTTGTGGATTTTAAGGGTATGAAGAACATACCGAAAGAATTAACAGAAAAGTTAGAGAAAAGATTATTTATTGGTTCTCTAAAAATTGCCGAGCACGTTAAATCAGTTGATGGTACCGAAAAATTCCTCCTTAAGCTCTCTGACGGTAATTTCATAGAGACTGTCCTCATACCATCCGGAACAAGAAATACCTTGTGCCTTTCTACCCAGGTTGGCTGTAAGTTTTCCTGTCCCTTTTGTGCAAGCGGGAAGAAAGGATTCTTGAGAAACCTCACCCCCGGGGAAATTATAGCCGAGGTAATGGCCGTTAAGAAAATATCTAAAGACGCTATAACCAATTATGTTTTTATGGGTATGGGTGAGCCCTTGGATAACTGGGAGAACGTATTAAAGGCAATCTTAATAATGAATGACCCGAAGGCAATGGCGATAGGCGCAAGAAGGATTACAGTCTCAACATGCGGGATAATTCCAGAAATTTATGATTTCACAAAACTGGATCTTCAGGTTAACCTATCTATATCCCTTCATGCCGCCGATAACTCCTTAAGGGATAAGCTTGTACCTTTAAATAAGAGATATCCACTTGAA
Source organism: Candidatus Omnitrophota bacterium (assembly GCA_013202515.1). Classification (GTDB taxonomy): domain Bacteria; phylum Omnitrophota; class Gorgyraeia; order JABMRN01; family JABMRN01; genus JABMRN01. The sequence goes on from JABMRN010000069.1 coordinate 1,513, forward strand.
AAGCTCATAAAAGCATGCGAAAATTACATTAATAGAACAAGAAGATTGATTACCCTTGAGTATGTTTTAATAAAGGGTAAGAACGATTCAATAAAAAATATAGAAGACCTTGTTGAAATAGCCAGACGCTTAAGGGCAAAGGTAAACGTTATTCCATATAGCGATGTTTCGGTTTTAGGATTTAGCGCGCCATCAAGAGAAGATACAAAAGAATTTTTGAAAAACCTAACCAATAGAGGCATAAATGCCACTTTGCGTGAATCAAAGGGTGTTGATATTAGTGCCGCTTGTGGTCAGCTAGCCGGAAAAATAAAGAAATGAAAGAATTTGATATAGCGGTAATAGGTGCTGGTCCGGCAGGATGTATGGCAGCGATACGTGCCGCAGAGCTTGGGAAGAACGTTGTTATAATCGAGCGAAATGAAGGTATAGGAAAGAAAATTCTTCTCTCCGGAAAAGGGAGATGCAATATCACTAACAGCGGTCCCCTTGATGCTTTCGTAGAGAAATTCGGTAAAGAAGGAGATTTTTTTAGATCAGCTTTTTTCTCATTTTTTAATCAGGACTTGATAGGGTTTTTTGAATCAAGAGACCTCACCATGAAAAGAGAAAGGCAAAACCGCATCTTTCCTGCTACTGACAGTGCATTATCTGTAGTCAAAGTTTTAAAAGATGTACTTTCCAAAAACAAAGTTACGATTCTGCATAAATCACGCCTATCTTCGATAAAGAAAAAGAGTAATCATTTTGAACTTCAAATAAACGATACGGACAAAATCAGCGCAAAAAAAGTGATATTGGCTACAGGAGGGAAAAGCTATAAAGAAACAGGCTCTACAGGAGATGGCTTTAACATAGCGCATAAGTTGGGTCATACGATTGTACGGCTTAAGCCCTGCCTCGTTCCCTTAAAAACAAAAGAAGCTTGGGTAAAAGAATTACAGGGCCTTGGGCTAAAAAATGTTCGCATAACCTTTAGGACAGGGAAGAAAAAAATAGCCTCCCCTATTGGCGAGATAATGTTTACCCACTTTGGTATATCCGGGCCGCTTGTTCTTGATTTAAGCGGAGATATCGTTTCAGCTTTAAAAAAAGATGAAAAGGCAAATCTTTTCATCGATCTTAAGCCTGCCTTACAGACAGAAGAATTAGAGAATAGGTTATTAAATGAATTTATGGATAAAGGCAGTACACAGATCAATAACCTTTTTAAGGTGCTGCTTCCGATTAGACTAATTCCGGTGTTTATCCGCCTTTTAAAAATGGATCCCGAAAGAAAAGCAAGCCAAATTACACAAAAGGATAGAGCCGCAATTATAAGACTGCTTAAGGCATTTCCTTTAACGATTATGGGGTCTTTACCTATTGAAGAGGCAATGGTTACAGGAGGCGGGATTTCGTTAAAGGAGATTAATCCTCGGACCATGGAATCCAAAATTATACTAGGGCTTTATTTTGCCGGAGAAATAATAGACGGCGCTGCATCAAGCGGCGGTTTTAACATGCAGAGGGCATTCTCGACGGGATATTTAGCGGGGGAGAAGGCATCTAATGCGTAAAATAATATTAGCATCGAGATCGAAGGCAAGACAAAAACTTTTAAGGCAAATCGGACTTAAGTTTGAGGTTAGCATCTCACGAGTTAAAGAAAAAAGGGCATTTAAAAAAAGCTGTAGCAGCCTGGTTATGGAAAACGCCTTGAAAAAAGCAAGGGATGTAGCGCAAAGATACAAGAAAGGCATTGTTGTTTCAGCAGATACCGTTGTTTTAGTAGGCAAAAAAATAATTGGTAAACCTAAAAACCTAAAAGATGCTTTTAATGCACTTAAGGCCCTTTCTAAAAAACCGCAATGGGTTTATTCTGGGATCGCCGTGATAGATATTGACAACAAAAAAACCTATACAGATTATGAAAAGACAAAGGTTTACATGTATCGGCTTAATGATAAACAAATAAAAGATTATTTTAAGAGGACATCCCCCCTTGATAAGGCCGGTAGTTTCGATATTCAGGGAAGGGGTGCGATATTCATCGATCGCGTAGAAGGATGTTATTATAATGTTGTTGGTCTACCACTCGCAAAACTCGCCAGAATATTGGAAAAAACCAATACCCGCATTTTTTAAAAAATAATTTCTTTATTCCTTGACAAAACCTAAGCTATAGTATATATTCTCTATCAACAAGGTAGACAATGAAATGAAGCTTACAACAAAAAGCGAATATTCGATTCTTGCACTTATCTATATCGCACGCCATGGCGAAAAAGATTTTGCAAAAATAGATGACATCTGTTCAAAATATAATATTCCGAAGAAATATTTGGAACAGCTTCTTCAGATATTGAAACAAAACCGTTATCTTAAGACCAAAAGAGGCGCATCAGGCGGACACACGCTAGCGATGCCTGCTTCAAAGATTAACATTGCCGATATTATACGTCTCATGGATGGGGCACTAGCCCCGACGGAGTCGGTTAGCACATACTTTTTTTCTCATACGCCGCTTGAAAAAGAAAAAAAGATCATGGGTGTTTTTAAAGATATTAGGGATTATGCCTCAAAAAGATTAGAGAAATTAAAGTTGTTGGATTTAGTATAACCATGGAGAAAAGTGGATATTAAAATATTTTTGTTAATGCCGCTTGCCTTTTTTTGTGAATACATTGATTCGACATTGGGAATGGGCTACGGCACTAGCCTGGCACCAATACTTCTTCTTCTTGGATTTGAACCACTTCAGATTGTTCCGGCTATCCTTTTTTCAGAATTTGTTTCAGGAATTACTGCAGGTTTTTTTCACCATAGCCTACAAAATGTAAATTTTAGACCCCATACCAAGGATGCGCGTGTGGCATTTGTTCTTTCAATATGCGGTGTAATAGGAGCTGTTGTAGCAGTTTTTGTTGCAATCAAGCTTCCTCCCAAGGTGCTCAAGCTGTTCATAGGAGGCATAGTTACCTTTATGGGTATTTTTATCTTAGCGACATTTAATAGGCGTCCCCGTTTTACATGGAGGAAGATAACGGTTCTAGGAGCAATCGCCTCTTTTAATAAAGGGATGAGTGGCGGAGGGTATGGACCATTAGTAATGGGGGGGCAGATGCTTTCAGGAATTGGGGTAAAGAATGCGGTTGGCATAACGTCTCTTTCAGAAGGCATAACATGTTTTGCAGGAATTACTGCATATTTTTTTATGGCACCACATATAGATTGGGTTCTGACACCATGGCTCATGGCAGGGGCCGTGCTTTCTGTTCCGTTTGCAGCACACACAATAAAAAGAATTCCGGAAAGAAGAATTAAATTTATCGTCGCTATTGTTGTGCTTGTCCTCGGGTGTTTAACCCTCATAAAAGCCTTTAGTTGAGCTAGAAAAAAAACGACAATAAAACTTGACAAAGTAACTATTATAGGCTAAATTTATACATAGTAAGACTTTCTTTATATATAAATTAAGTATCGATCAAGATGTTTGACAAAAAGGAGGGGTTGATGTTTAGGAATGCTATAATAATTATTACAGTACTGTTTGTTTCATTGTTTACACTTCATGCATTTGCCGCATTAGAGTTCTATCCGGAAGAAGCACAGGTAAAGGTAATTGCCGGCAGAGACGTCACTATACTTACCGCAGATAGCCCCAAGGCCTCAATAAGCGAATTAGGCGGGGGGACCGTTGATATTTCGTACTATCCCGAATCGCGCAGTCTCGATGCTACTGCATCATTGGGCGCGACAATTCTTAATTATTACATAGCGAAAGCATTTCTTGATGAGGGAGAAAGCGTTCACCTGGCATCTACAACGATGTTTAGAGCCATAAGGATAAAGAGCTTGATCGGTGAGGTAACAGTTGTTTTTCCCGATGATTCAAGAATTGTCATGGCTGAAGGAGCAGTTGCGTTTTTGACTCGTTTGGCCGATAACAATTATCAGTTGGCCATATTGGAAGGATCAGCCAGATATACAGAGGTTCATGGAGAGATGAGAACCCTGAATTCAGCAAGCCCGGTAGTTTTTGTTCAGGGTTTTACAGCAATACCAGGATGGCGCAGCATTGATACTACCAGGAATCCAGCGACACCGTAGATTTAGATAGAGGCATAGGCTTGCAATTGTATTATGCAAGAAACGGTAGATAGATTTTAAAACGTATTCATTTTTTATATTGTAGTATAAATCGAAAAGGGAGGATTTAAAATGAAAGGGCAATTATTTAAAGTATCATTTCTTTTAGCGCTTGCACTTATATTAAGTATGAGCTTTTCTTATGCAGCAAATCTAGATATTCACATAAAGCCTTTTAAGTTTGACTTAGGTCTCCAAGATAAGGTTGTATATAATGACAACGTTGGCTATGCGACAAATGCCAATAGTAAAAGTAGTTGGGGCAACCAGATAGCGGCATACCTCAATGTTGAGCTACCATTCGGAGAGATTCATAATTTTACTAGCAATTCACGCACTGATTGGTTAATGTATTTTGTCCACAATGAGTATAACCAAGTAAATTCTAATATTGCAAATAATCTGGACCTGGTATTTAACAATTGGTCTCTTAATGTTCACGACAACGTTGATATAGGTTCTGAGCCAACTACCCGAGAGCTTAATACCATAACAGGCTCTCTTCTGGTAAAATATGTAAATAGCTTAGGATTTGCAGCGCAAGGAGATCTTGGGAAGCTTAAGCTTAGTACAGGATTTGATTGGTTGACCTATCATTGCAATAAAACATATGAACTAATGGAAAGAGATGCGTACAGCGTTTTTGTAGATGGCGCATTTGCCTTCACCCCGATCATAGATGGTTTTGTGCACGGAACCTATGCCAGAACACAGCGACCAAGCATCAATATGAACAACAGTAACCAAGGCACTCTGAGTGGAGGGGTGCGTGGAGAATTAACACCATATCTAGTTGGCGAATTGGGTGCAGGATATGGTTACACAGGTTTTGACAAAAAAGAGCAAGCCACTGACACTAGTGATTATAGCGGAGTAGTTACACAATGCTCATTAACAAACAGAGTATTTAAACATACTACACAAAAGGCATATTTTGAAATTGCACCAGAGCAGGGTTATAATGTCGGGAATTTTTACAGAACGATTTTGGCACGCTATAATCTTACTCATCAACTTAACAGAAAAGTTTTTTTAGGCGGATTGTTTGAATATCTTAACAGCAGAGAATCAAATGGCGGAGAAGCTTGGCACTATAGGGAAGTTTCGAACATTTGGAAAGCGGGTGCGAATGTAAGCTGGGCTATACTTAAGGATTTAAATTTTGTAGCCGGGTACACGTACACTCAAAAAGCGTCAAGCAGACACGGAAAAAGCTATAGGCAGCAAGCGGTAACAATGGGCGCAAGGTATCAATTTTAGTTTCTTGGCAGCCTTTTATTTATTTTGTTCCAGCTTTCCACAGCAGCACAAGAGAGTTCAGTCCCTTCCTTTTGTAATTCGGGGAAACTATGAATATTCGTTTATTTAGGTCAGCCATCCTACCTATATGTAGTTTAATAGTCAGCATTTATTGCGTAGAGGTCCATGCGCAAGAAACTTCATCTCTCCCTTCCAAGGTATCTCCTGGAGACAAGCTTACAATAAAGGTGTTGGAGCAAGAGAGTCTATGCGGTAGTTACACCGTATTTTCAAACGGTACTTTGGGTTTTCCACTGATTCCAGAAGATGTAAATGTAAAAGGTTTAACACATGATGAGATTGCGCAAAAGCTAAAAGAAGAGCTGGAAAAGGAATGTTTTTATAAAGCTACCGTCCTTGTAAGAACTTACAAAAAAGAAGATGCATATACACTCAGAAGCACCAGGCGCACTAGAGAAGGCAAAGGTATTATATACGTATATGGTATGGTCGGAAGCCCTGGAGTTTTAAATCTTCCGGATGATGAAGCTCTGACCGTGAGTAAGGTTATTATAAGAAAAGGCGGTTTTCAGGATTTTGCAAACAGAGGCTGCGTGAAAATCTTTAGAAAAAATCCAGCAACCGGCAAAGTGCAGACAATAAAGGTAAACGTTGCTAATGTGATTGAAAAAGGTAAGCTGGATCAGGACGTTGCGGTTCAGGATGGCGATATGATAGTTGTGCCTGAACAGTTTTTTAACTTCTAAACATATTTGATCGGCGAGAAACTATGCAAAAAAATATAGAACAAGCGCAGACAAAAAACTTAGAAGTTGGAGTAAATGAGCTACGGGAATATCTCGAGATCGTTTTAAAAAGGAAACATATAGTACTATTATGTTTCCTAATTCCTGTAATGATAACCACGGTTATATACACTGTAAAAAAGCCTATTTACAGAGCCGTAGCAAGAATTGAGATGAAAAGTGGATTCAACATACCCTTAAAGAATCTTTACGAAGAGGAACATTACAATTATTTCAATACACAGATTGAGATGATCAAAAGCGTTTCTCTCCAAAAGCGCATAGCAAAGAGATTGACCCCATGGATAGGCAAAATACCTAGCAAATATTTATCAGCCGATATAAAGATAAAGAGAGTCCCAGGAACCAACATGTTGGAGCTATGGGTTAATACCCCATATAAGGAATATGCAAAACCATACGCGGATATCATTACCGATGAATTTTTAAATTTAAAGATAGAGCAAAGAGGAATAAGTTCGGAATTTGCACTCGTAAGCTTGACGAAAGAAATAAATAAGTTAAACGACAAGCTTAATAAGGCGCAGAATAAGCTTCAGATATTTCGTAAAGAAAATGAAGGCGTAATGCTTGAAGAATACGGAGATTATTCTCCGCGTCACCTTCAAAGTTTGACATCGCAAATTTCCAAGCTAAATACTGACAAGGTACTAATAGGGAAGCAAATTGAGGCACTTGAGGAAAGCAGCGATCCCTCTTTTTGGATTTCTGTTATAGATAACATACAGCAGGGAGTGGTTATGCCTGCTATACATAAAGAGCCTCAAACAAGGCCTGAAGACAATTCTTCATCAAATAAAAAAAGTGATGAAGATAAGAAAAATATGAATTTCGTAGAGCCTTTACCTTTTGTTTTTGTCCTGGATAAAGGCCAAAGCGAAAAATGGCAAGCATTAAAAAAGAATTATAATTCATTAAAGTCGGAACTGGCAGCTGTCGTAAATGTTTATAAACCTAAACATCCCGATAGGATTATACTAGAAAGAGATCTCGGGGTTCTAACAAATGACATGAAAGCCGAAGTGGCATCCTTGACCGAAACGTATAAAGCAAAGCATAAAGGCATAGTACTGCAGGAAGAGGCGCTTAAGAGCAGTATGAATATGTGGAAAGAATCAACCTTGGATTCGTTTTCCAAGGTAAGCGAATTGGAGACGTTTAAAAACGAGGTTGAGAGATTACAGAAGCTATATGACGTATTAATTAAACGTGTTACCGAAATAGAAATAAGTAGCGAATTCGGCATGGAGAGCGTATATATTGTAGAGAAACCGAGATTGTTGTCTAAGCCAGTTGGTCCACAAAGAATACGCAGTATTATGATAGTTGCAATAATGAGTTTGGGATTTGCTTGCGGTATTGCTTTCTTCCTTGATTATATAGATGATAGCGTTAAATCTTCCGATGATTTGAAGAAATATACAGGACTTTCCACTTTAGGGGTAGTGCATGCTGTTAATTGGAATCAGGTTGATCTTCCTTCTCATACAGTTATAAATCCATTATCAGACAATGCCCTTGAAGCATATCGTTCTATTAGAACCAATATGCTGCTATCCGCTCCTCAAAATTCGCTAAGAACTACTCTAATTACCAGCGCACTGCCGTCCGAAGGAAAAACGACAGTATCTGTAAATACCGGTATTGTACTAGCTCAAGGAGGACTGAAGATATTGTTGATAGATGGGGACTTGAGGAGGCCCACGGTTCATAAAATGTTTGGCAACGATAATAAAAAGGGTCTGTCATCTATTCTTGTGCAGCATAATAAGCTGGAAGAATGCGTAAGAAAAACAGATGTGGAAGGGCTGGATTTTCTTTCTGCAGGTCCGGCAATTGCCGATCCGCCAAAGCTACTTCTGCATTCGCACATTAAAGAACTGCTTGAATATGCGACGACACGTTATGATAGGGTATTGATAGATAGCGCCCCATTGCTTACGGTAACAGACAGTGTTATACTAAGCGACTGGGTAGACGGAATTGTATTTGTTACACGCGGTCAAAAGACATCACGTATGGCTATAATAAAAGCAAGGGATACGCTTTTAAATAATTCTTCAAAAATACTAGGAGTGATAATAAATAACCTACCCGTTAAAAAAAGCGCTCCATATTATTATGGTTACAAGTATAAATATGGTTATGGTTATGGATATGGCAGAAAACGCGCTGAGGAAAAATCAACGGAAAAAAAGGAAGAAGTGATAATTTAGATTGTGCATGGCAAGAGCAGCAATATTCATAGCCCGCCTGAAGCACCTTCAACAATATTAAAATACCTTATATATTCTTCTATCATAATTATTCCAATCATCGCTGCAACCGAATATATCTGGCCTATAAGCATTATAGCGCTATTTGCGAGCATCATAACATCGCTTATAGCCCTATCATTTTTAAGAAATAAAAAGGCAGAGGTTCTGAAGACTGTGATGAATCCTCTAGCCTGTATTTTCTTCCTCATGTTACTTTTTTCAATAATTCCGCTACCACAGTTTATATTCAAAATTATTAGTTCAAACACGCACAGTATTTATCGTGAATATCTATCTAACGGTGCTGGTTTCGTATTTCCCTTAAGAAGCCTAAGCCTTTATTCGTATAAAACTACATTAAGTATTATTGTATTATTTGCTTATGGGGCTGTGTTTTACTCTTTCGTGAATAGATTTGATGGTTTTCGTGTAAGAACACGCCTCGCAAATTTAGTAGTTTTTACGGTAACGTTTATAGCCTTTTTGGGAATTATAAACATGTATGTTCAAAATAATAAACTTTTTTGGTGTAGGCCGATTATATCTGGTACTCCGACGGGACCTTTTATCAACACAATACATTTTTCTCACTTTATGGCGCTTGGTATACCGATAGCCATCGCTATGTGGATAGGAAAAATACGTTTAAAGATAAAATCCGTCAACTTTAATAAAATAACTTTTCTAATGTATTATATAAAATATTCAATACTATATTTTGTGCCTGCTGTAATCATGACTGCTGCGTTGTTTAGAGCGCTTTCACGGGGTGCGATGATCGCTTTTTGCGTATCTATTCTGTTTTTCATGGTCCTTCTTATCTTGAAGAAAAGAATCGGCAAAAATCTCTTGTTATTGCTTGCAATTATGCTTATCGCTGTGATTTTTATAAATAGGTTAGACAAAGGCACTATAGGGGCTAGGATAGAAACACTCAAAAGCCCCATGCAAACACAAAGTGGTCAGATGAGATTAGCCATATGGGGCGATACGCTCAAGATTGTAAAAGATTACCCCCTATTCGGGATAGGATTAAATACGTATCAGGGCATTATACAGAAATATAAAACCATTTACGGATCTGGCAAGATGGTTTTTACCCATGCGGAAAACGATTATATCGAAACTTTGTCCGAAGTTGGTATTTTTGGAATGACTATTATTATATTGATGGGTCTTTTTTTTACAAGAAACGTTTTTATCCATTTTAAGCTCTCCAGAGATTCTTTTGAAACAATACTGTTAGTTGGAGGTATTTCCTCCTGCATAGCCGCATTAATAGGTGCATGTACCGATTTTGTTTTCCACATTCCAGCTATTAGCTTTATTTTCTTAGTCGTATGTTTTATTATCTGGCCGCGAGACAAGCGTGAAAGACGTATGACGCTAAGCTATCACAGCAACCAAAAAGGCTTCATGTTCTTGATATACGGGATGTTTCTTATTTCACTCCTCCTTTTAATATTTTCAGCTAGATTGCTTGCAGGGCAATTATTTTATTACAAGTTTATACAGGCACCGGATAGTTTCAATTTCAGAATATATTATATGAAAAGAGCCATAAATTTTGATGGAAAAAATGCGAATTACAGATATAGGCTGGGCGAAACATATTTTGAGGAAGCAAAACTCATAAGAGAGATCCAGGAAGAACAAGCTATATACCTCACGAAGAAGGCAAAAATGAATTTTGACAAAGCGATAGAACTTGAGCCAACTAATTGGAAATATCACTTTTATAGCGGGTCAACCGAGTTTATTCTTGCGGTAAACGACCCGGCTGCTTATTCTGTTGCGGAGGCAGAGAAATCTTTTGATAGGGCAGTTCAATTAAACCCTACCGAATATGATATATACAGCTATCTAGGCGATTATTATTTAGATAAGGACCCTTCTCGGGCGTTCGGTTACTACAGAAAGCTGATAGAGCTCCGGCCATGGACTTTTATATCTGTACTTGATACAATTTGGAAGAGAAGTACTAATCCTTATCTTATCAGGAATGCAATCCCGGATGATGCCCACTCTTGTATGCGATATGCCTATTATCTTGAGTCAAAAGGCATCGATGCTGGGTCGTTTTATGAAGAGGTAGTAGTAATTTCGGAGAAATCAGATATGCAAGTCAAATTGCTTATGGCTGAAGAATTCGAGAAGAGAGATATGTTCCGGGAAGCATCTGATTGCATTATAAGCGCGATAGAAGCTACCTACTATTTTAGCCGCAATAAAGATGAATTTTTGATAACCCAAAAGTCGGCACAGGAATTAATAAAAGACGAAGAGGATATTAATAAATATAGAGAGCCCGAATGGCGCGATGCTGATGCCTTATCCAAATTTGCACTTTTTTATTATAGAATAGAGGAGTATAATAAGGCTATTGGATATTTTGAAAAACTTCTTAAAATTAAACCTGCCTCAAGCGAAATACAGTTTAGGCTTGCTTTAACCTTAAGGCAGGACGGAAAATATGAAAACGCATTCGAGATGCTCAAAAAAGTATATAGAAGAGTCAATGATGGGGATATGTAAATGTTTATAAGCGCACGGCGCCCTATATTTATGCTTTGGTTAATAGTGTCAGATGCACTCTCTATGTGCGTTTCAACTTACCTCTCGATTCTAATCCGCATAGGCCCAGAGGATACAAATCGCTATATTAGCATGAAATTTCTACCGTTGGCGATTACAATAGGCATTTTTGTCTCTTTGTTTTATCTGAATGGTTTATACGAAACGCGCAGATTCAGCGGTTATTTTAGGGTTTTCGCAAGAACGGTAGCGGCTGTACTCATCGGCATGTTTTTTGTTTCATTCGTTTTTTATGCAAAATTTTCCCTTGCAATAGGAAGAGGCGTTTTTGTAATGTATGCTTTTTTTGCAACTATATTTGTTTCTCTTCCAAGGATGCTTTATATATTGACTGCGAAGAAGAAGGTTCTAGACAAAAGGGTTGTTATTGCCGGAACAGGTGAAATTGCACGCGATGTAATAAACCTTATAAAAAAGTACCCTAGCGTTTTATACCGTATTGTAGGAATAGTAAGAGAGTCTGTTCAGAAAGGCAATGATAGCGGAATAGATGGGCATGAAACTCTGGGTAATATAGATGACATAAAAGATATCGTTACGAAAAGAAGGGTAGATGCAATAATCGTAACTACCTTAGAGCCAGAAAGGCAAAGGGTTCTAAAAAATTTAAGAGCTTGTCGATATCGTGGAGTTGAAATAATCGATATCGTTTCTCTTTATGAGGAAATGGAACTTTACGTCCCTCTTAAATACATAGATGATGAGTGGTTGTTTTCTTCCATAGCCAATTACCCGAGTTTTCACGTTAAGAAGATAAAGAGATTTATGGATATAGTTGGCGCATTAGCAGGTCTTATTTTTACATTTCCTATTTGTCTTATCGCAATGCCTCTTATTAAACTTAATTCGAAAGGGCCGATTTTTTACAAACAGAAAAGAAGCGGCAAGTACGGAAGGCCTTTTAGGGTGATTAAATTCAGATCCATGTATCATCATGCGGAAAGAGGAATGAATGGGCCTGTGTGGTCAGATGAAGAGGATGACAGGATTACGCGTATTGGCAAATGGATGCGCAGAACGCGTATAGATGAGATTCCACAGCTTATCAATGTTTTATTAGGCTACATGAGCCTTATAGGCCCGCGTCCCGAAAGGCCCGCGTTTGTCAAGGAATTGTCCCAAAAAATACCTTTTTATCCCGAAAGGCTTAATGTTCAGCCAGGATTGTCAGGCTGGGCGCAAATAAACTATCCCTACGCTTCTACAACTGAACAATCAAAGAAAAAACTGCAGTACGACCTATATTACATAAAGCATGTCTCGTTTTTCCTCGACTGCCTTATAGTAATACGAACGCTTAAGATTGTATTCTTTGGCGGCGGAAGATAAATCTAACCCGGTTTATCAGAACAAACCCCACCATTTTTAAAAGCTTTAACAGCATTAATAAAATTATATTGACACGTTATGACATGTAATGATATATTGATTCTATATATATCTTATAATTATCACCAATAAAGGAGATGAATCATGAAATTGGAAGATAGAGAAATCTATACCCTCGAAGAAACACAAACCATCCTCAAAGTAAGCCGCTCAACACTCCTTCGCTTAATCAAAAAGGGTCTGATAAAAACAGCAAAAGTAGGCCGTCAATACAGAATTTTAGGCCAAGAGATCCTGCATTTGGTATCCCCCAATCTTGAAAATAAAGCAAGAAAAATCTATAGAACAGGAAGAGCCTGGGTCCATAAAGACATAGATAATTAATACGTGGAAAGGGGAAATTTATGTTAAATAATAAGGTAATACTAATCACAGGTGGCACTGGATCATTTGGGAAGGAATTTACATCGTATATGTTAAACCATTATAAGCCCAAAAAGTTGATAATATTTAGCAGAGATGAATACAAGCAGAGTGAGATGGCGAAAAGATTTCCAGATACGAATTACCCGATCCGGTTTTTTTTAGGGGATATTCGTGATAGGGATAGGCTTTACAGGGCTTTCGAGAATGTGGATTACGTAGTGCATGCCGCGGCGTTAAAGCAGGTTCCTTCTTTAGAGTATAATCCGTTCGAGGCAGTCAAGACTAACGTCATAGGGGCAAATAATATTGCAGATGCTGCTCTGGATCGTGGAGTAGAAAAGGTTATTGCTTTATCAACTGACAAAGCTGTCAATCCTATAAATCTGTATGGAGCAACTAAGGTTGTTGCAGAAAAGATATTTATAGCGGCTAATTCTTACAGGGGGCGTAAAAAAACGATATTTTCCGTAGTAAGATACGGCAATGTTGTGGGATCAAGGGGTAGCGTTATCCCGTTATTTATGAATCTGAAGAAAAGGGGTATCAAAGAGTTCCCGATCACCGACATTAGAATGACGCGTTTTTGGATGACATTGGAACAAAGCGTTAAGCTTGTGATAAGGGCCCTGGAGAAGGCTGAAGGTGGAGAAATATTTGTGCCGAATATTCCTTCCATGAAGATGACCGATTTGGCAAAAGCAATAGAAGCAAACTGTACATTCAAGGCAATAGGCATAAGGCCTGGAGAAAAAATTCATGAAAGTCTTATTTCTCGAGATGAATCATCCAGGACGAAGATAATTGACGATATGTATGTTATTCTGCCTCAATTTAAGGAAATTGAAGGTATCCAAGAGAAATATGAGAAATATCCTTCAGTTCCGGAAGGATTCATGTATTGCAGTGAAGGCCATAAGCGCCTTACTGAAAACGAACTCATGACACATTTGGAAAATACAGCTTCTATGGCAAAAGACCGCCACGATACAGTGCCGCATACTGAGGAGGTGGGCTAGTTGTGAATATTGGAGCTATTGTTCAAGCGAGATTTGCTTCAACGAGATTTCCAGGGAAGATCCTGAAAGAGCTTCCTTATGCAAGTGGTGTGACCGTCTTGCAGCAGGTAATTAGGAGATTAAGAAGGAGCAAAAGCTTAAACGAGATCATAATTGCTACGACGACTGGAAATAACGAGAATGCAATTGTTGAAATAGCCGAAAAAGAAAATGTGGGATCTTTTAGAGGAAGCGAAAACGATGTTTTGTCACGTTATTATCTAGCCGCCAAAGAAAGGGGGCTTGATATTGTTGTCAGAGTTACCAGCGATTGCCCGTGTATCGATCCTGAAATTATAGATTCAATGATAAAAGAACACTTGAGTGTAGAAGCAGATTACACTTCCAACTCTCTGGATAGAACTTGCCCGCATGGCTTAGATGCCGAAGTTTTTAATTTTAGAGCTTTAGAAAAAGCTCAAGAAAACGCGCAAAAAGATTACGAAAGAGAACACGTCACCCCTTATATCAGCAGAAAACCGTCCCTTTTTAAGATAAAAGCATTTAAGACCCCGCAGGGTATCTATGCTCCTGACGTAAGAATCACACTTGATACGAAAGAGGATTATGCCCTGCTCTTAGCCGTATTCGATTATTTGTATCCGAAAAATAACTATTTCACAGCTCATGAGATAGTAACTCTTTTTCAGGAAAAACCTTGGTTAAAACTCATAAACAAAAAAATTATTCAGAAAAAGGTCTTTGATACCTTAGAGGATGAGCTTGAAGAGGTAAACAAGATACTGGATTTACAGGAGCTAAGAAGGGCGAGAGATTTTATTAAAGGGCATTTGACAAAATGAATATTTCTATTCTCAAGGAATATAATCGCACCGGATATAGAAAATACATGCCTTCAAGAAAGGCAAGAGATATAAGAACTTTTTTTCAAAAAAAGGATATAGCGCATGGATAGTAATATGGGCGGTCTAAGACAAGAAAAAATATGGTCAAGAGAATTCGGCAGGCAGTATACGGATAGAAATGCCAGAACTATAGAAGACGTAGATAGGCTTTATATAGATAATTACGGAATATCAAGAACATTTCTCAATAAGGAGTTTCTTGATAAAAATATTTCGCACAAAAGCAAGATATTAGAAGTAGGATGCAATATCGGAATGCAGCTAGGCTTGCTTAAAGAAATAAATTACCAAAATCTGTGGGGGATCGAATTGCAGGATTATGCTGTACAAATTGCTCGAAAAAATATCAGAGAGGCCAATATTATAAAAGCTTCGGCCCTTGATGTCCCCTTTAAAGACAATTTTTTTGATATGGTTTTTACTTCAGGAGTTCTCATACATATCCCGCCGGAGAGAATAGAAAAGGCGCTCGATGAAATTTATCGATGCTCAAGTTCATATATATGGGGATTTGAGTATTACACGTCTGAAGGGTACCAGATGATAAATTACCGGGGCAAAGACAACTTGTTATGGAAAACAGATTTTTGTAAACTTTTTTTAGAGCGCTTTCCTGATTTAAAGCTCGTGCAAAAGAAAGTTTTAAAATATCAAGATAGCAATAATTTAGATAATATGTATCTATTAAAGAAAAGAAACAAGATATGAAATATTGCATTAAATGTGCTATGCCGGACACAAGGCCAGGCTCTATTTTTAATAATGAAGGAGTTTGTCAGGCCTGTTTAAATTTTGATAAGAGAAAATCTGTTAATTGGGAACATAGGAAATGCGAATTGGATAAGATCTGCGATAAATACAGAAGGCCTGACGGCTATTACGATTGTATCATTCCGGTAAGCGGGGGCAAAGATAGCCATCGCCTTCTTTATGAAATAAAAACAAAAAGAAAGATGAATCCTTTGTTAGTAACTGTTGGAGATCCGTTTACAAAAACAGAATCCGGTTTACATAATTATAGAAACCTTGGGGATACATTCGGATGCGACCATATCCTGTTCGATTTAAGTATAGATTTATTCAGGAAGGTGACCAGGATCGCATTTGAAGAAACAGGCGAGCCTTTAAGGTTTGTAGAGGTGGCAATATATACTGTGCCTTTCAAGCTTGCCGTAAAGTTCGGCATACCGTTGGTCGTGTTTGGAGAAAATTCCGCGTATGAATACGGAACTACTCACATGGAAAGTCGTTCTGCGAATGTGACGTTTATGAATTTATTTAAAACTGTTGCTATTGATTTTTGGCTGCAAAAAGGTATATCGAAAAATGAACTGAATGCAGTTTTGCCCCCCAGCGAGAAAGAATTGCAGAATGTGAAGCCGGAAGTGATTTTCATGAGTTATTTTATTCCATGGAGCAGCACTATAAATATTGAGATAGCAAGAAATTGCGGCTTCAAAGATTTGGCTCATGAGTGGAAAAGAGAGGGATGCATTGAAGATTTTGAGCAGATTGACTCTGTGGCTTATATGGTTCATTTGTGGCTTAAGTACCCTAAGTTCGGATTTCAGAGAACCTCTGACATAGCTAGCAGACGGGTAAGGGAGGGCAATCTATCTCTTGATGAGGCAAAAAGGCTCATCAGAGATAATGATTACAAATTGGATCGCAAAGCGCTAGATGATTTTATAAATACCCTTGGATACACACATAAAGAATTTTGGGATATAGTTGAGCATTTTTGGAATAGAGATATCTTTGAAAAAGTAGGTGATAAGTGGCTGTTAAAGAAACACTTTCACGAACAATTAATGCCAAATCGGGCTTTTTGAGTTTGTCGTTATTGTAGGAAGAAAGAATGGAATTATATTGTTAATCAAGATGAAGAATAAAAGAGTTATGATTTTGACAGAAGCAGGTAAAAATATTGGATACGGCCATCTGACCAGATGCATTTCGCTATATCAGGCCTTTGAAGAAAAAGGAATTGCTCCAGAGCTGCTCATAGAGGGCGACAAAAGCATTCCATCTTTAATAAAAGGCATGAATTTTCAAATATTTAATTGGCGGCGCGAAAGAAGTAAGCTATCCAAAAAACTAAAACAATCCAGCATTATTATTATCGATTCATATTTGGCAAATAAGTCTATTTATGAGGGTATAGCGCGCAATGAATATAATGAACTAGTTGCAATAGATGACTATGACCGTCTGGATTATCCTGAAGGTGTCGTTATAAATCCTTCTATTTATGGGGAAGACCTAGCTTATTCGGCAAGAAAGGAAATAAATTATTTAGTGGGCAAAAAATACATAATGCTTCGAAAAGAATTTTGGAACATACCAGCCAAAGTTATAAACAGAGAACTTAAAAATGTTTTAATCACTTTTGGCGGCGTGAAACAGAAGGGTTTGATTCACGGGATAGTAAGATGCCTTAAGAACAAATTTAATTTCAATCTTTTTATTACCGAAAACAAGAAGATATTTGGAGCCAAGGAGATGATCGAGTTAATGCTGAAAGCCGATATCGCGATATCCGGCGGCGGCCAAACAACTTATGAACTTGCGCGGGTTGGCCTTCCTGTAATTGGAATCTGTTATGCGGATAATCAAAAGTTGAATCTGGAAAGCTGGCAGCGAAAGGGCTTCGTCGAATACATCGGCTGGCATAACGATGAAGGGATATTGCTAAGATTAGAAAACGCAATTAATAAAATATTGCCCTATGAAGACAGATTAAGGCGCAGCTGGATTGGGAAGAATTGCGTTGATGGAAAAGGTGCAGGGAATGTCGTAAATAAATTGTTAAAAATAGTCAATAAATAAAATATTATATAAAAAACATTTTTAATTTATAATACAAGGATGCGACAAATTGAATAGAAATAAAAGAATTCTACAAAGAAAAGCTCAATCTAAAAAATATTTAGAAAATAGAATCAGCTTTAACAGGAATGCTGAAAGAGATTTTGATGAATGGTCTGCGAATTTATTGCCAAAACTTCCTCTTAAAATTAACATGTTGGATTTAGGCTGCGGAACAGGTAAGCAAATTAATTTGTTTTCTCAATTTTTTTCTTCAGATTCGAAAATAACAGCTTTAGATAAATCTGAAGAGAGTCTCGTTAATCTTAAGAAAAACTATAGAGGATTGCCAGAACTTAATGTAAGGAATGTAGATTTTAAGAATTTTTCGGATTGCTTCAAGGATGATGATGGAGCTTTTGATTTAGCTTATTCTTTTTACGCGCTTTATTATGCTGATAATCTAGAAGAGATAGTTGCCAAAGTATATAAGTTGCTAAAAAAAGGAGGAATTTTTTGGATAGTTAGCCCTTTCGTAGGCACCAATAAAGAGATATTTAGGGTCATAAGGAGGTTTTATACATTAAGCGAAAAAGTTATTTATTCTATAGATCAATTTTACAAAGATGTAATTTCAATTTCAAACAAAAGTGGTTTTAAAAAGCTGAAAGTAGATATTTTTAAGAATAAGATTATTTACGATACCAGAGAAAGATTAATGGAGTATTTACATAGTACTACATTTTATGTCAGAAAATATGAGAGTAAATTATCTGAAGAGATAGATAGGGTATTTATTTCTACAGATGATTTCAGGCTTACAAAAAATGCGATATCAATAAAACTGGAAAAATGAAAAATAGAATTTTAATTATAGCAGCTCATCCCGATGATGAAGTTTTAGGGTGCGGAGGAACTATTGCAAGGTTAGTAAGTGAGGGATGCCAAGCATATACTCTTATTTTAGGAGAAGGGATAACTTCGAGAGATGAAGTGAGAAAAAGGAGTAAGCGAATAAAGGAGATAAGTCAGCTAAGACAAGAAGCTAAGGCCGCTAACCAGATTTTAGGAGTTAAAAAAGTTTTCTTTTATAATTTTCCGGATAATAGATTTGATAAAGTTGCTCTTTTGGATATTGTTAAGAAAATTGAGCAGGTAAAACGCAAAATCAAACCCGATGTTGTATTCACACATCACTGGGAAGACTTGAACATTGATCATCAAATCACTTATAAAGCTGTCCTGACTGCCTGCCGGCCGGTTTCGGAAGAAACTGTAAAGGAAATTTACGCCTTTGAAATACCCTCTTCCACAGAATGGAATCATCCTGTCAAATTTAACCCGAATACATTCGTAGATATTGCCAAGACTGTAGAGATTAAGGTAGAAGCGCTAAAATCTTATAGAGACGAATTGAGAGAATTTCCTCACCCCAGATCCGAAGAAGCGATTCGAGCCATTGGAAAGCGTTGGGGTAGCGCGGCAGGATTGAATTATGCCGAACCGCTTTATTTAGTAAGAAAAATAATAGCCGAAACAAGCGCGATAAAAAAAGATGATAATATCAAACTGCGTTATCCGTTAAAAAAAGACTCGAAAGTTATATGGAATTGGAGAAATCATCCTGAGGTTCGGAAAAACTTTTTTAATACCAAAATTGTCAGTTGGGACGAACACAAAAAATGGTTTTTGCAAAAAATCAGAGATCCACACGCAAAGATTTATATCGCAACATGTAAAAGAAAAAAAATCGGAGTAATACGATTTGAAACTATACAAGAAAATGCTTTTGTCAGTGTGAATGTTAATCCCGCGTTTTTTGGAGAAGGCTTTGGTTCGCTGATTATATGTCATGGCACAAATAAATATTTGAAAGA
>JABMRN010000070.1 GCA_013202515.1 Candidatus Omnitrophota bacterium
AGTTTAAGGCAACCGAATATAGGATAGAAGAAAAAAAAGGCAGATTTTTTGCAGTAACAAAGTCTCCGGCCGGCACGCACGAGTGTTGGAGAGTTGTTTCAAAAGATACTGCTGCAAAGCTTAAAAAGTAAATATAAGTCTTGTTGAAGCTTAACTGGCCCCTGTGTTTAAGGTGATGCCTAGAATTGATTTCATGATTAGCTCTTCAAGCAGTCTAGTCAAAAGAGGCGAAGAGAGAATAGACCCCAGGAATAAGGCTTTACATATTAGCAGGATTGCGCTCGAGAAAAAGGGCGAAAATGTCATTGTGATGGACATGAGAGGGCTTGCTGTTTTTTGTGATTTTTTCGTCATAGTAAGCGCTGAATCTACCAGGCGCGTGAAAGCGATAGCGAGTGCTATAGTCGAAGGGTTGCAGGAATTGGGGTTACGGAATCACCACATAGAGGGCGAAAAAGATGCTCTTTGGGTACTTCTTGACTACAGCGACGTGGTAGTCCATGTTTTTTATAAAACAATAAGAGATTTTTACGATATTGAGCGTCTGTGGCAGGACGTACCTAAAGAGTTGATTTCCTCCATATGTCAAAACAATCAATTGAAGCAAGAATATCCCACCTAATAGAACAATCGTTATGTCGATTGACTAGGATTTTACCTGCAAAAAAGACGCTTCCGGAAGATCTTGGTATACAGCTTGAGATTCCAAAAGACATGGCACACGGCGATCTCACGACTAATGCAGCAATGAGAATGGCGAATTTTTTCGGGTTATCGCCAATGGTGCTTTCGGAGAAGATAGTCTCATTAATTCAAGAAGACCTCAAAAAAAGCAATCTAGAATCTTCTGTTTCAGAAATCGAGGTTAAGAAACCCGGTTTCATGAACTTTTTTTTATCAGAGCAAGTACTATTTGACAATCTCAAAATAATTAAAGAAGAAAATGACTGCTATGGCGCATCCAATCTGGGGGCCGGCCAAAGAATTCAGATTGAATTTGTGAGTGCTAATCCTACTGGACCCCTAACGGTAGCACATGGTCGACAGGCTGCTGTAGGCGATGCGCTTGGAAAAATTCTGGAGTTTTCTGGTCACAAGGTTTCAAGAGAATATTTTTTAAATGATGAAGGCCGTCAAATAGATGCCCTAGGAGAATCTATACTTTTTCACTATCTTGCAATAAACGAAGTTAACATTCCGTTTCCTGAAGATGGCTACAGGGGTGCATACATAACTGAGATTGCAGAAGAAATAAACAAAAAATATAAGGACAAGTTTGTAGAAGGTTATCATAAGCATAGGAAATTCTTTTCAGATTACGGTGTTAATGTTATTGTAGGCGGCATTAAAAAGGACCTTGCTGATTTTAATGTCTGCTTTGATGTTTGGTTTCCGCAGAGCTCTCTTACGAAAAAACGTGTTTCAGACGTACTTGATAGCTTAAGAAAGAAAGGTTTTGTATACGATAAAGACGGTGCAGTCTGGTTTAATTCCATGAAGCTAGGTGACGATAAAGATCGCGTTGTCGTTAAAAGCGACGGCTCATTTACGTATCTTGCGCCAGATATTGCTTATCATCTCAACAAGTACAAGAGGGGTTTTAAGCGACTTGTTGACATATGGGGACCGGATCATCATGGATATGTTCCGAGAATAAAAGCAGCAATAAAAGCGCTTGGGTATGACGAGAAGAGTCTTTCTGTTCTGCTTGTTCAACTTGCAACTTTATACAGGGATGGTAAGGCCCTTTCGATGTCTACCAGGAAGGGCGAATTCATCACCCTTAAGGAAGTTATTAAGGAAGTGGGAAGCGATGTAGCAAGATTTTTTTTCCTAATGCGAAAACTCGACAGCCATCTTGATTTTGATCTCGAACTTGCTAAGAGGCAATCCCGAGACAACCCTGTATTTTACATACAATACGCCCATGCAAGAATCTGGTCGATAAAAGATTTTGAATACAAACAAGCTAAAGGTTCGATACCGCATAGACTTGATGTGAGCCTTATAAAGGAAAAAGAAGAAAAAAATCTTCTACGTCTTCTGTTTCAGTTTCCAAGCTGCACAAGTGGATGCGCACGCAATCTCGAACCCTATATTTTAATCGCTTACCTTAATAATTTGGCTCGCGCCTTTCATGATTTCTATACAAAACACAGGGTGGTCAGTGATGATACGGCACTCTCTGGAGCCAGGCTCTACTTAATTGATTGTGTCCGCATTTGCATTGGTAACGGTCTTAATCTCCTTGGCGTATCGCTTCCTAAGAAAATGTAGCATGTTTTATAAACATTGTTACGAAATCCAAGCCGCGTTATTTATAATCCATGTTTGAATCCATAAAAATCCACAAAGATCAGGAAATCAAACCATATTCCTTGGCTAGGCAATTGGTAGCTATTGGCTACCGTCGTTGCCAAGGGCTCACGGAACACGGAGATTTTGTTGTTCGAGGAGAAAGTGCTCTCATCTATCCGGCTACATTCGAATATCCGGTAAGAATAGAATTTTCCGGTAACACGGTCGAAAGAATAGTATCGATAGATCTCGTTAGCTATAAGTCTATAGAGGAGCACAATGCCCTGATAGTGCTTCCGACTAAAGCTGAGGGCGGATTCAGGAGGCGCAGGGCTAGGCCATGCCCCGATGACAAGGATCCGATTGACTCATTTGTTGATATCGAGGTTGGCGATTATGTAGTTCATACAGATTACGGTATCGGGAAATTCCTCGGCATAAAAAAGATTAAGGATGCCTGGCACGGAGAAGAGGAAAGCGTTGTCATTGAATACAAAGACAAAGACGTTCTCTATGTTCCCTTTTCTGAAATCAACAAAATTCAGAAGTATATTTACTTCTCGAGAAAAAGGCCCCTCATTCATAAGCTCGGCGGGAAACGCTGGCAGAAAGCAAAAGAACGCGCAGTACATGGCATTGTCAAGATTGCAAAGGACTTACTTGAGGTGCAAGCTAAAAGAGAGAGCCTTAAGGGACATAGCTTCAGCGCTGATACAGACTGGCAAAAGCAGGTAGAAGAGTCATTCCCCTTTAAAGAAACCAAAGACCAGTTGATTGCAACCGACTTATTAAAACGAGATATGGAATCAATCAGGCCAATGGACAGGCTTTTGTGTGGAGACGTTGGTTACGGAAAGACCGAGGTAGCGCTTCGCGCTGCCTTTAAGGCGGTGATGGATAATAAGCAGGTTGCAATACTTGTTCCAACCACTATATTGGCCGAACAGCATTACGCGACTTTCAAAGACAGGTTTAAAATATTCCCTATTAACGTAGAAATGCTTTCACGATTCAGAAGTCAATCAACACAGAAGGAAATAATTGCGAATCTTAAAACAGGTGCCGTTGATGTTGTGATAGGCACGCACCGCCTTTTATCCGACGACATAAGCTTTAAGGATTTAGGCCTTCTTATAATCGACGAGGAACAAAGATTCGGTGTTGTGCATAAAGAGAAGTTAAAGAAAATTAGGCTTATTGTTGATGTTTTAACGTTAACTGCAACGCCCATACCTAGGACGCTCTACTTAGCGCTCATGGGAGGAAGGGATATTTCCGTAATAAATACACCTCCGCTTCTGCGGCAGCCGGTTGAAACCCAAATCATTGAGTATGACGAAGGTGTTGTAAATAGGGCCATTAAAAAAGAACTCGATAGAAAGGGTCAAGTATATTTCGTACATAATAGGATTGACAACATAAATAAAGTGAGAGATAACTTGAAAAAGTGCTTACCGAAAGCACGAATCGAAATAGGTCACGGTAGGATGCCAGAAAAGGAACTAGAAAAAACAATGTTTAAATTTATTAAAGGTGGGATTGATGTGCTTGTGTGCACAACCATTATACAATCTGGTATTGATATTCCGAACGCTAATACCCTTATAGTTAATAGGGCCGAGAATTTCGGTTTAGCAGATCTCTACCAATTAAGGGGAAGGGTTGGAAGGTTTAACAGAAAGGCCTACTCATATTTCATAGTGGCGCGAAAGAGCGCATTAACGCATGAATCGCAAAGACGGCTTAATGCAATAAAGAAATTCACCAAGCTCGGTTCTGGATTTAAAATAGCAATGCAGGATCTTGAGTTAAGGGGTGCTGGAAATCTCCTAGGGACAGAGCAGCATGGTTACATAGAGCAGGTAGGATTCGATCTTTATTGCCGGCTTCTTAGAAATGCAATTGAATCTATTAAGCAAGAGAAATAGCTCCCTCTTCAACCACTCGCATAGTTGCGAGTTTTTCCTTGAAAAATAATATACCGTGTGATAAAATCAAACAATAGGTGGATTGGATGTTCTTAAAAAAAACTCTTTATAATATAAGCATAATATTACTAATAATGGCTGGATTGTCACTAGCTGGCTGCGGCAGCAAGGGTGATGCTCTTGTCAAGATTAATGATACTATTATAACTAGTGCCGATTTTGAAAGAAGAATACAGGCGCTTCCTGCAAGATACCAAGAGCTCGTAATGGCTGATAAAAAAAAGTTTCTAGACGAGATAATCGTTGATCAGCTTCTCTATCATGCAGCGCTTAAGGAAAAAGTTGACCAGGGTCTAGAGGTAAAAGACGTGATAGATGAAGCAAGAAAGAAGATTATCATCGCCAAGTTTCTCAAGGAAAAAGTAGACGATTCCACATCCATAGAGGAAGTTGAGATCAAAGAGTACTATAATGCGCATTTAGACGAGTTTAGGACCCCGGAGATATTCCGAGCATCTCACATTTTGACCGAAAGCGAGACAGGGGCAGGAGAAGTGCTGTCTGAATTGAAAAAAGGTAAAGATTTCGAGGAGCTGGCCAGGTTAAAATCGATAGATCCAACGGCCGAAAAGGGAGGGGATCTAGGTTACTTTGTGCGGGGGCAACTGTATCCCGATTTTGAAAAGGCGATATTTGGTCTTGATGAGGGCGATACAAGCAAGGTCTTTAAGACAAAATTCGGATACCATATCGTTAAGGTTACGGAGATAAAGCCTGCTGATATTGAAAAATTCGAGGACATCAAAGACAGAATTGGTCAGAAGATGTCAAAGACAAGAAGAAAGGCCCGCTTTAATGAGATGGTTGAAAATCTTAGAGCTAAGGCAAGAATAGAAATTGATGAGGAAATGCTGGCACATGTAGGAGAGAAAGGAAATGAATAGAGGCTTTGTTAAATTTATTTTAGCATATGTGCTTTTTGTAATAGTTCCTGTCAACTCTGGATTCTGTGAAATAATCGATAAGATAGTTGTTATTGTTAACGATGAGGTAATCACCCAGAGGGAAGTGTACAGGAAAATGGCGCCAGTCTATGAGCAAGTCAGCTCTATCTATGGCGAGGACGAAACGGGCAAGCGCATGGAGGATGCCTTTAAGGGGCTTCTTGAACAGCTTGTTAATGACAAACTGATAGTGAGCGAAGCAAAGCGTAGGGGCATAAGGGTGCCAAAAGAGGAAGTCGAAGCGGAGCTGGACAATATAAAGGAAAGATTTAAGACTGAACAAGAGTTTTATCTTGTGCTTGATAAGCAGGGCATAAGCATTAACGAGCTTGAAGATAATTATAAAAATGCGATAATTGCAAAGAAATTGATTGATCTAGAGATAGGTCCAAAGATACAGGTTACTCCAATAGAGATTATACGTTACTTTAAGAACCACATGGATGAATTCGCTGTTCCTGAGGTTGCCAAAGTCCGGTCGATCCTCATTCGAGTCAAGGATGGCAGAGGCTCTGAGGAAGCGCTTACTTTGACAGAGGATATAATCCTTCAACTTAAAAGTGGAGATGGCTTTGACGAAATCGCGAAAGTATATTCCGAAGACAGCCGTGCTTCTTCAGGCGGGGATATGGGGTACGTTAAGAAGGGCGAAATGATGAAGAAGATTGATGACGTACTGTTTGCGCTCGACATAGGAGAGTATTCGGAGGTTATCAGAACCGACATTGGATTTCACATCTTTTTCGTAGAAGATAAAAGGCCGCCTCAAAATAAGACGTTTGATGAGGTAAAAAGCAGGATCGAAGAAATTATTTTTAATCAGAAGATTCAAAAAAAACTTAAGGAGTATATCGAAAAACTCAGGGCCAAGGCCTTTATTGCATACAAATGAGGCCATTGGTCCGGAATTCGTGCTTCAAGATGCCTACTTCTGACAGAAACAAAGTAACTATTGTAGTTACAACGGGAGATCCAGCCGGCATCGGTCCAGAAGTAACGCATAAAGCCCTCAGACACCCCTCCATTAGAAACAAAGCCAACTACATTGTCATAGGAGAGTGTGACAAATGGCGCGGTAAACTAGGAAGGCCGAGTGCCTCGGGCGGACAGGTTGCAATTGATAGCCTAAAGGAGGCAGTTGATATCCTGAATTGTATAAAGGGAAGAAAAGCACTTGTTACCGCACCTGCAAGCAAGTATTCGCTGACCAAGGCAGGTTTTAAGTCGGGAGGCCATACAGAGTTATTGATGCGCTTAACCCAGACTAGGAACGCAGCCATGATGTTTTGTGCAGGTGCATTTAGGCTCGTACTTCTTACAAGGCACGTTCCGTTATCTTCCGTACCTAAACTTGTCACGAGCAATAATCTAAAAAACACATCAATCCTTTTTTATTCCGCATTAAGAAAATACTTTTTAATAAAAAATCCGAAGATAGGAATTGCAGGGCTAAACCCTCATGCTGGTGAATCGGGAAGCATCGGCGATGAAGAGAAAAGGGTGATTGAACCGGCATTAAAACAGCTTAGAAGAAAATGCCGAGCAGTTTTTGTATTAAGACCCGCAGATGTTTTGTTTAGACAGTTGTATAAAAGGAAGATCGATGGCAGAGTTTGCATGTATCACGAC
>JABMRN010000071.1 GCA_013202515.1 Candidatus Omnitrophota bacterium
GTATGCCATTTTATTTACATTTCAAAGAACTTTTATATTGAAAGTGTCCAGAATATTTTACACTATCTATCTAGCTTTTATCATAAGTTAACATTATGCAAAACGGATCTGCTCTGATTTTTGACCTATTTCCCTGTGAAGCGGCGACGTTCAGCAGTGAGAATTATATTACGCAGACCAGTTTTATCCTTGGCATTAAGCCAGCTCTTATCAAAATCTTTGGCTTGTGCAATTTCGGCTATAGCTGCTAGTGCACGAAGATGAAAATTTCGCTCATCTTTGGTGCCAGCCAACACGAAAACTATGTGAACTGTGACTCCAGTTTTTGGAAATGTTATACCTTTTTTGCACCGCGCCAGGAGCATGGAAAATCGCCCCTCTCCTCTTACAACAATATGTGGTATCGCAAGACCTGCTACGACATGGGGTGCGCTTGATCCTGGCCGGATAACGGTACTTGATTCATTTTCGCGAGTTACAAGAAGTTTAAAAATACTATCCGCCGGCATATTGAGGCTTTTTGACAATCTCTCTGAAATAATATGAAAAAAACCATTTATTTCAACCGTCTTGTCAATATCAACGATATCGCACTCATTAACCAATCTATCGAACCTGTCTTCGACTATATTGTCCCGTTCCTTGAGTATTTCTAAAAGTTCCTTTTCAAGATAATTCGATGTAAGCTCTTTAGCCGTTATCCGTTCAATCAAATGAACAAGGGCAAATTCTTGTTTTACTTTTGGCCTAACATATATCAAATACCAAACAAATGCTACAGCGACGATTGTCGCAACGATAAAATAAGTTTCTCGCCCCATCTCCAGGAGAAGAAATATCGACGCCGTAATTCCCAATATCTGCATCCACGGATAAAGTGGTGACTTAAATTTAGGTTTATAATTTTGCACCTTGCTTTCTCTCATTATAATCACAGCGAGATTTGCGAGCAGATAAAGAATGATGAAAAAGGTTGACGCAACTTTTACCAACCTTTCAATGTTCAGAAAAAGAATGGCGCACGCCATGAAAAGACCAGTCACTATAATCGAGTAATGCGGCGTACCGAATTTCGTATTTATTTCTTTTAAGAATGACGGTAATACCTTATCGCGCCCCATTGCTATAGGGTAGCGCGACGCAGACATTATGCCTGCATTCGCGGTCGAAACAAAGGCAAGCACTGCTGCCACCGCCATCACTATTGCTCCAAATGTCCCCATACAATTACCTGCCCCATCTGAAATAGGTGTCAAGCTACTGCTTAGTGCCTTAGGGGACAGGATGCCAGTAGTAACAAACACAACTAGCGCATAAATAATGCTAACAATGATGATTGATAGAATCATGCCGACGGGAATATTTCTACCGGGGTGCTTAACTTCTTCGGCGACGCTTGCTATTTTTGTAAGGCCACCGTAAGAAACAAAAACGAATCCTGCAGTCGCAAAAATTGAACCGGTTCCATAGGGTGCGAATGGAATGAAATTATCCATTGAAATTTTTGGAAAACCGCAGAAAATATATACCCCAAGCGCTACGAAGAGGCCTATAACCAGAACGCGTTGAAACATACTCGCCTCTTTTATTCCCACTAAATTTATGATAACAAACACCAAGCAAAGCACGAGAGCAATAAGCGTAACAGGTACTCGAGCAATAAGCGCCAGGTACACTCCCATTCCAATAAGGGCAAACGCACTTTTTAAACTTAACGAAAACCAACTCGCCAGCCCTCCTATTGCACCTATGCCAAGGCCCATACTTCTAGAAATGAAAAAATAATCCCCCCCTGAACGGGGCATTGCGGTTACAAGCTCTGCTTTGCTAAGCAGCGCTGGAATAACTAGACAGCTGGCAATGATATAGGAAACAAATAAAGCCGGACCTGTCTTCACATATGCAAGAGACGGCAATATAAATAAGCCCGAACTTATCATAGCGCCGCTTGCAATGCAAAAAACATCTAAAAGTCCGAGCCTTCGCTTTAAGGATTTACCTATTTCCATAGTTTACCAAGTTTAAATAATTACTTTTTCTCTTCGGTAGGGCTAACTGCGACCTTAGGCTGCATCGGAGTCCTCACTCGCCTTGCCCTGTCTTGTCTCTCTCGCATCATCTCCCTCATCTCGCCTTGTCTTTGACGTGGGACACTCCTGAGCCTACGACCTCTAGTGTTTAGCAATAAAGACATCCACACCGTAAGAATAGAAACAGCAAAAAGTATTACAATCCACTGTCTAAATTTTTCGGGAGTCACGTTTCTCCTCCTTTGTCTTTTTTGAACTTTTCCCTATACTCGTAATCGACTACAATGTCATTGATCAATATAATCTTAATACGATATGAGCCGCCTTCGTATGGCCTGTATATCCAAATCTCCTCATCGCCAGCTTCAGTTTTATGAGCGCTTATATTGACGGGGTATCCGAACTTGAGTCTAAGAGCCTGCTTATTCATACCCTTTAAGTCGGCCTTTTCTTTTATTGCTTCAACTATGCTGCCTCTTTGCTCATTCAAGTACTCATCATGCTGGGAAAAAGCGCTATTGACGACACTAAAAACAATAATCGTACCCATCAACATGATTAGTATTTTTTTAGACATCCACCCTCCGCAAGCTCTTTATTGATAAATAACGTCCACAATCTTATCGTTCAAGAACGTTATGACTATTTTCTTTGCTCCCTTTTTAAAGGGTTGGTATAGCCATGTCTCTCTTTTGCCTTTAGACGTATCTTTTTTTTGTATATTCAGGGGATAGCCAAACCTTTTTCTTATGGACGCTTTATCATCGCCAAAGAGATCGGGCTTTTCCTCGATCGCCTTGAGTATAGCTGGTCTATTTTGGCGGTATACTTTTCGTGCGCAAGCAGGATCCACCATCAAAAAAATAATTAACGCCATTGATAAAATAATAACCAATATATTCTTCATTATATTGAGTATACCTGTCGCTATCGACAAATGCAAGTGGCTCTAACTCGGAGATAAAACGAGGCAATTTCTGCTAAGGAATAATCGCTAATGCGGATTTATGTTGTTTATCAGTGGAGCGGGAGATGGGGATCGAACCCACGTAGGTAGCTTGGAAGGCTACTGCACTACCATTGTGCTACTCCCGCTTTAAGAATGAGAAGAATGGTGGGGAGAGTTCCCCAACAGTATCATTATTATATACTAATAAGTCATGTGAATTGTTCTTTTACCTTAGGTCGGGTAAAAAAGTAAATAATAAAAGCATTCCAGACTATTACCAAACTCATTATTACATATAAAAAAATAGGAAGTACTTCAATTATAACATTCGACATCTTTTCCCTGTTTTGTATAGCTTCTTGCTGATATTCTGGTTTATACTTCTTTATGATTTCTTGTTTTTGTGCTTCTATTTTTAAACCCATTCCTTCTTGCATAAACTCACGGAATGATTCTTTTTGCATACTACTGCCTATGAAAATAAATTGCGTTATAGTAAAAACTAGACTAACAGAATATATGAGTATGCCTAGTTTTCTTGCCCAATTTTTCAGCTTTAAAATATATATACCTGCAAATAAACAGAAAAATGGTACTATAGTAAAGTAGAGAAATTCTATCTGATTATATAGGCTACCCTGCAGTTTGATATAATGTTTTGGACTCAATAAAGTCAACATGCTAAGCAAAGAGGTAACTATAAAAAACCAACCTAAAAATGTTACTCCTTTAGACCTTTTCTTATCCATTATATCTTTCCTAATTCAACTTTTGTGTTTCTATTTCACACAAGTCCTGCCATATGTCACATTGGTGGGGAGAGAAGGATTCGCACCTTCGTAGGCTTGCGCCGCTAGATTTACAGTCTAGTCCGTTTGGCTGCTCCGGCATCTCCCCTTCTATTAAATTGGAGCTAGCGGTCCGAATCGAACGGACGACATCCTCATTACAAGTGAGGTGCTCTGCCTGCTGAGCTACGCTAGCGTTAAATGACATCTTTTAAGACATGCGGTATCCGCGCTAGCAAATCGCTTGCAATCATACCGAATTGCCCAAGCTCTTTTGCTGCCAGATCGCCTGCCAGTCCGTGCAAATAAACCGCTACTACAGATGCGCTGTACACGTCAATTCCCTGGGCGATAAAGGATACTAACATTCCAGTCAGCACATCTCCGACTCCTGCAGTAGACATGCCGGAATTGCCTGTTTCGTTTACATATATCTCGCCATCAGGGCTTGAAACAACAGTCCTATGCCCTTTTAATACAGTGACACAATTATAATCTTTGGATACTCTTTTTGCGACATTTATTCTATTCTTTTTGATATATGCAGCATCCTTTTTTATTAACCGTGACATCTCGCCGGGATGTGGCGTCAAAACTGTAGGAAATCGCCTGCCCTTTAAAGCTTGCTGGTAACCCTGAAAAGCATTAATTCCATCAGCATCAAGAACGAGTGGTTTATTTATCTTTTGCACCAGCACCCTTATAAGTTTTTGGGTTTCCTTGTTGCGCGATAGACCTGGCCCTAAGGCAACTGCATTCATAGACAAAGAAAAGCCCAGAAGTGCCTTCTGGGCTTTTGCGCTAAGAGACGTATCTTTTGTCTCTGGAAGAGGAAGGGTCATCACTTCGGTGAGCTTCACCTCCGCGATCACATTCAAACTCTGGGGTATGGCGAGGGTAACTAGGCCGCACCCGGAAGTAATAGCTGCCTGTGAAGAAAGATATGCTGCCCCGGTCATGCCCATAGAGCCTGCAACAACTAGAACATGGCCATAGTCTCTTTTGTGAGAATCAGCACGCCTTCTTGGTATTTTTGAAATGTGACGTTGAGTCATAGCTATCCCTTTCTTTTTCGTTCCCGTCCTATAAGAATTGCATTTGCAACAGCATGATTTCTTGAGTGAGACATACTTACAACCACCTCGCGCACACCTTTCTTCTTGCCTAGCGCCTCTGCACTTCCATGAAGCGAAACACATGGCTTCCCATTCTTATCATTTGTAATCTCAATATCGGTCCATTTTTTAACTGCGCCCTTGGTGTCGCCGAAGGCCTTGAGAACTGCTTCCTTGGTTGCAAAACGGGCAGCCAAATGCTGGTCCTTGAATCTTCTTTTGGTTGAATAGCTAATTTCTCTGCCGGTAAATATCTTGCCCAGAAAAGATCGGTCCCACTTTTTTACCGCATCCCTGAACCTGTCTATTTCAACAATATCAATACCTGTTCCTATAATCAACTCATCAACCTCTTCATTTGCCGGACAGCCTCTTCTAGCCCAATAAATACAGCTTGTGAAATTATCGAATGACCTATGTTGAGCTCATTTACATCTTTTATGCGCGCAATAGGTATGACGTTTTTATAATTCAGGCCGTGTCCGGCATTTACTACCAACCCGGCTCGCATACCTGCATCGATTGTTTTTTTGAGAATATCCAATTGGTTCGCTTCTTCTTTGTGTTTCGCGTTAGCGTAGGCACCGGTATGCAATTCAACTATATGAACTCCCATATCTCTACTTTTCTTTATTGCTTCTATGTCGGGATCGATGAAAAGGCTGACCTCAGTGCCTGCCTTCTTAAGTTTGTCGACAGCCTTTTTTATTTTATCCCACTTAGCAGAAACCTCAAGCCCGCCTTCGGTGGTGATTTCTTCTCTTTTCTCTGGAACTATTGTTGCCTGCTCCGGTTTTATCTCGCAGGCAATATCGACTATCTCAGGGGCTATGGACATCTCTAAATTTAGCTTTGTTGTTACGGATTCTCTGAGACGATGCAAATCTTTATCATTTATATGCCTTCTGTCTTCTCTAAGATGACAAACAATCGAATCACAGCCGGCCTTCTCGCAGAGCGCTGCCGCCACGACAGGGTCCGGATAGTGGCTTCGCCTCGCCTGCCTTAACGTAGCAACATGATCTATGTTTACACCGAGCTTTGGCATGATTATTAAAATTATGGTTTATCTTTTGCAGATACGTCCTTAGCTGAATTTACCTTGCGTATCGGAATAGTAACATTTACTAACAATTTTTCCGTATCCACACTTTTTGATATTGAGGCAATCTGTGCTTCGTAAATAAAAGATTTTCTATATTCGGATATATCGATGGGCGCAGTCTCGAGTTTATTCACATTGTTAAAAATGAACCTAGGCCCAGCTACAACTAAATACGGGGGCTCAATCGATACTTCATCAAGCGCAAGCTTGTAGCCTTTAGGTAGCTCCCCGACAAAGACAGCCTCAACATTCAACTTCTTCGATATCATCCTGCTGTATGTTGGCAATATCCTTGCTAGGATTCTCTTCTCTGTTGAGTTTTCTATCAAGTTTGCAATATAAAACCATGTGCCGAATGCAAGAATCAGCGAAACAATCTTAAGCCAGAAATTGTTTAAAATCCATTTTCCGAATTTCATATTATGTCGCACCCCCTATGCGCGAGGCCGCCCTGTTCCAAAAATCAAAAAATGATTTCCTTGATCTTTTCGGCCTATATATGTGGGCGAGAACCTTTGGAAGATCTTTTTCGTCAACGTTTTTAACAAGCTTGCCGCCCACGGTTATAGATATAACACCCGTTTCTTCGCTAACCACAACAACTACTGCATCGGTTTCTTCGCTCAATCCAATTGCTGCTCTGTGGCGCGTGCCAAGCGTCTTAGAAATATGAGGATTTTGGGTAAGCGGAAAAAGGCAGCCTGCAGCAGTGATCCTAGCCCCTTGAACAATAACACCTCCGTCATGAAGCGGAGCGCTCGGCATAAAAATCGTATTAAGAAGCTCACTCGTTATTTGGGCATCTACTTGAATACCACTTTCAATATAGGGCTTAAGACCAATCTCCCTTTCTACGGCCACAAGGGCACCAATTTTCTTTTTGGATAATATAAGCGCAGCTTTTGCGATTTCGTCCAAGGTCTTTTGCTCCCGATAAAACATACCGAATTGGCCGATTCTAGCGAGACCGCGCCTAAGCTCTGGCTGAAATATGATGATAAACGCAATGATGGATATCGTAAACAGCTTAGTAAGAATCCAGTTTATTGTCTCGAGGTTAAGTTCCTGCGTTATAACGAAAATGATTACAAGAATAATTAGCCCCTTAAGAACTTGTGCGGCACGCGTACCCCGAATGAAAAGAAGAAGCATATAATAAAAAAACCACAGAATCAGTATTTCAATCACGTATTTCCAAGATATCATAAATAGGTCTATCATAGACGGCCTTCCCTCGCAATGGCATCAGTCATTCTTGCGATTTCTTTCATTTGTTTAACATCATGGACCCGGACAATATTTGCACCGTTGGCTATTGAAAGCGCCACACAGGCAGCTGTACCAAAAACCCTTTCATCTACAGCCAGTTTTAAAGTACTGCCAATAAACGATTTCCTAGAAACGCCTATCAGGATTGGCTTGCCGAGCTGCTTAAATTCACTGAGGCGATTGATAATAGAAAGATTGTGTTCTTCTGCTTTGCCGAAACCTATGCCGGGATCAATGATCATTTTCTCATGCGGAATTCCCGCATTAATCCCAATCTGAACAGAGTCACGAAGATAGCTAATGATTTCCTCTATAAGATTGTCGTAGGCGGGATCATTCTGCATGTCCTTGGGAGTACCCTTAATGTGCATCAAAACAACCCCTGCTCCATATTTTGATACAACACCAGCCATTTTTTCATCTCCTTTTAGCCCCGTAATGTCGTTTATCAGCACCGCGCCCCTCTTCAATGATTCTTCGGCAACAGCGTGATTAGATGTATCTACGGAGATAGGAACGTCTATCTTTCCTGCAATCTCTTCTATGATGGGAATGATGCGCTCAAGCTCTTCCTCGGTTATAACAGGATTGGATCCTGGTCGGGTTGATTGACCACCGATATCGATTATATCAGCACCCTCATGAACCATTCTATAAGCGGCATCAACCGCACAACTTTTAGTCTTGTACTTACCGCCGTCATAAAAAGAATCTGGGGTCCGGTTTAAAATACCCATCACAAGGGCTTTATCCGAGTAATCCAGGACAAATCTTCCTAGATGTAGTTCAGACTTTTTTTGTTGGCTTACGCCCTGATCCAGGAGCATCTTTTTCGTCCTCTTTTAATCCCAAAAGCTCTCGCACTTCAACGTCATTTATAACTTCTTTTTCAAGCAGCGTTTCTGCGAGAAGCTTAAGCTTGTCTTTGTTTTTCGTCAATAAAGAAAGTGCTCTTTCGTAAGATTCATCTACAAACCCCTTAACCTCTTTATCTATAAGTCTTGATGTGTCCTCACTGTAGTTCCTCTCCTCACCAAGATCTCTTCCAAGAAATATATTCTCATGCCTTTTTCCATAAGTGATATTTCCGAGCTCATCGCTCATTCCAAACTGCGTAACCATTGCGCGAGCAAGCCCTGAAATGTTTAATAAATCATTGTGGGCTCCGGTCGATATTTGATTAAAAACTATGCTTTCTGCGGCCCTTCCGCCAAGTGCAACAGTGATCTCAGCAAGAAGCTGCGCTTTGTTTTTAATATATCTGTCCTTCTTCGGCGGGTTAAACGTATAACCAAGCGCAAGACCCCTTGAAATAATTGTAACCTTATGCATAGGATCTGCGTCTTTCGTCAATAAAGATAAGAGGGCATGTCCCGCCTCATGGTATGCAATAATCTTTTTTTCGTCGCTACTAATAACTCTTGATCTTCTTTGCGGACCCGCCATCACCCTCTCAATGGACTCCTCTAGTTCCGTCATGGTTACTGAATCCTTATTTCTTCTTGCTGCAAGAAGTGCGCCTTCGTTAACAAGATTTGCAAGATCAGCTCCGGAAAAGCCTGGCGTTTGTTGCGCAATCCTCTCTATGTCGACGGTTTTATCAAGTTTGATTTTTCTTGTATGCACTTTTATGATCGCGATCCTACCGTTTATATCAGGCTTGTCGACAACGATCTGTCTGTCAAATCTGCCGGGCCTCAATAGCGCAGGATCTAAAACATCGGGTCTATTCGTAGCCGCAATCAACACTACGCCCTCCTGCGTGTCAAACCCATCCATTTCAACAAGCAGAGCATTTAATGTCTGTTCTCTTTCGTCGTGTCCACCGCCAATTCCGGCAAAACGCTGTCTTCCCACCGCGTCTATTTCATCGAGGAATATAATACATCCCTTTCGTGTTGTTTTTACCGACCTTTTCGCCTGTTCAAAAA
>JABMRN010000072.1 GCA_013202515.1 Candidatus Omnitrophota bacterium
GTGTATGTTATTAAAGGAAGAGACAGGTTAAAGAACGCAAGGCAATCCGGCGGGATGCATGCCTCAAAGGTTTTTATCCTGGATGACGGTTTTCAACATAGAAGGCTTAAAAGAGATCTTGATATAGTTTTGGTTGATTCCCACGATGGATTCGGAAACGGTAGAATCTTTCCAGGCGGCACACTGAGAGAACCTCCTAGCGCAATAAAGAGGGCCGATGTTGTAGTACTTACAAAATCAGACTTTGGAAAAGATAATGTCCGTAATTTAAGAATTATACTATCGGGAAAATTTAAGAAACATAAATCTCTCGAAGCCATTTACAAGCCCTCATGGCTTTACTCTCTTAGGGACGGAAGCCGTAAGGAGATAGATGCTATACGCTCCAAAAAGGTTTCTTTGGTTTCAGCGGTTGCAAACCCAGCATATTTCAAGTATATGGTAAATAACCTGGGCGCAGAAATAATTCACAAAATGGATTTTCCGGATCACCATAATTATACACAGAAAGATTTTGAGAGAATAGAGAAGACTGCGATCGAGCAGGGGTGTGAGTACGTTGTTGTTACGGAAAAAGACATGGTGAAGTTAGCAAAATTAGATATTAAAAACTTAAAGTTAGAAATTCTGGTTTTACACGTAGAGTTAGAAATCACCAAAGGTATGGAGGAGTTAGTTGCTGGACTTAATAGCATGCTTAGCAGTTAAGATGCTGTATCTCATATTCCGGGTTATTCCTACTTGGATTGCGCTCAAACTCGGCAGGAGAATTGGTGCACTTATTTCTCTGGTGTACAGTCCGAGAAGGAGTATAGGCTACGCCAATCTTAGGGCTGCTTTTTGTGCCCAGAAGTCACCCGCCCAGATACGCGAAATGCTAAGAGATACATATAAGCGTTTAGCCGAAACCTTTATGGAGATACTTTGCCTTACCAAGGTTAACCGAAAGTATGTAGATAAATACATAACGATTGAAAACCCGGATCATTTTTATGAAGCCAAAAATAGAAATAAAGGAATGATTTATCTCACAGCACATTTTGGCAATTGGGAATTATCTGGCATGGTGAGTGCGCTGATGGGTTACCCGCTTTATGTTCTGGCCAGGGAGCAAAAGATGAAAAGGCTTAACGCGCTCATAAATGGCCTGAGAGAATCAAAGGGTCTTAAAGTGGTTACAAAGGGTATCACCACCAGGTATATAGCAAGGGCCCTGCACGAAGGAAAATTGGTGGGTATGGTTGCAGACCAAGATGTTGGAAAGAACGGTGTTATCACAAATTTCTTTGGAAGACCTGTTTCAACCGCAGACGGTCCCTACAGGTTTGCTGCAAAAACCGATGCAGCAATACTTCCAGTTTTTATGGCCAGAATTAAGGGTCCCTACCACAGATTAGTTATAGGTAAACCTATTACAATCGGAAAGAAAGAGGATCCAAAACCCTACATTCAGCTTTACAATAAGACCCTTGAATCTTTTGCGACTAGGTACAGTGACCAATGGCTGTGGCTTCACAGGAGATGGAAATCCTCTCCGCTTAAGAAGATCGTAGTCTTAAGTGACGGTAAAAAAGGCCACCTGAATCAATCTCTTTCCGTAGTGGAATCTTTTAAAAAATA
Source organism: Candidatus Omnitrophota bacterium (assembly GCA_013202515.1). Classification (GTDB taxonomy): domain Bacteria; phylum Omnitrophota; class Gorgyraeia; order JABMRN01; family JABMRN01; genus JABMRN01. The sequence continues at coordinate 1,621 of JABMRN010000072.1, forward strand.
TAGACAAGACAGAGGGGGAAGCCCCGAAAACACAAAAGTCGAAATAATCGAAATACGTTTTAAGAATAAGTTTTTCAAGAATCTTTTAAATCTTACAAGCATTGTATCCGGGCCGTGGTGCCAGGGATGCATGCAGTGTTTGAAGAGGTGCCTTACAAAAGCGTCCTACAAGCGGCTCGAAAGAAATTATGCAGATGTAGTAATAAGTACAGGTTTTTCACTTGCGGGCGTAAACAGCATATATAAATATGAAAACAACGCAAAGAATGCTGTTTGTATGAAACCCGGATTTTTAGGTGTTAACAAATTTAACATGGTTTTACTTCCTTGGCATGACGTCAGGAAGTCGATGGGAAGGGATAATGTAATCATAACCGAAACCACACCTAATCTTATGAATAATGGCTATCTGGATAAAGCAAAGAAAACCTTTTCAAAGATGATAAAAAAAAGTAAACCTCGTACTATTGGTGTTCTATTTGGCGGTGATAATGCAAACTTTAAATATGATGAACGGGGTACCTCAAAGGCTATAGCACAGGTTATCGAGGCTTCCGAGAAGTTAGATGCCGACATACTTTTTACTACTTCCCGCAGGACAAGTCAAAAGATAGAAGATGTTGTCAAAAAACGCCTCGGAAAAGAACCTCGGTGTAAATTTCTTGTAATTGCAAATGAGAAAAATGTTCCCGATGCTGTCGGGGGAATACTTGCCCTGTCGGATATTATTGTGGTTTCCGGTGAGAGCGCTTCAATGGTATCGGAGTCCGTGGCAGCAGGTAAAAAAACAGTGGTATTTAAAGGGTTTAAAAAGAGCAATAAGGTTACCAAGCACGAGGTCTTCCTTAATCGATTGCTTGATGCAGGATATCTCTCTATTGCAAAGCCTACGGATCTTTCAGAGGCCATTTGCAGTATTAAAGCGAAAATAGAAAATAGCGATATGACAAATGATAAAAACTGGATTTATAGGAATATGTGGAGGTTGGGCGGCTAATGAATGTATTGCAGCTTGTTCCTAAACTTGAAGTAGGTGGCGTTGAAAGAGGCACGGTGGATTTAGCCCGGTATCTGACTCTAAGCGCCCACAAGGCAGTCGTGATATCCAGCGGAGGCAGGCTTGTGAAAAGGCTGGATGAGGTGGGGGCGAGGCATTATGCGCTTCCTATCGGCAGGAAGAATCCCTTTACGATTGTTTTAATGATTATCAAGGTTTGCCGTATCATAAAAAGAGAAAACATTGACATAGTACATGCAAGGAGTAGAGTTCCCGCCATAATAGGATTTTTTGCATCTCGTTTTACCCTTAAAACTTTTATAACTACTGCACACGGCCAATACAGAAGACACCTTACCTCTTATGTTATGGGATGGGGGAAATTGGTCATAACGGCCAATTCTGTTATGGCCAGATACATGATGGATAGCTTTGGAGTACGTCCGGATAAAATAAGAATTGTTCCGAGAGGAGTCGATGTTAAGAAATTTGCATTCCACTCACCCAATGAAAAAAAGAACAAATATTTTACTGTTGGAATGGTATCAAGATTGACACCGCTTAAGGGTCATATAGATTTTATAAAGGCTGTCTCTAGAGTATCGCGTTCGGTTAATAATCTTAAAGTTTATATTGTCGGAAACAGAAAAACCGCGAAAGAAGGCTATTTAAAGGAGATGGATCTTCTCATAAAAAGGCTTTCCCTTGATGGTGTTATAGAATTTATAGATACTGTGGATGATGTCTCAGCCCTTTTAAATAAGCTGGATGTTCTTGTTTCCGCGAATAGAGAACAGGAGGCCTTTGGCAGAGTTATTATAGAGGCGCAGAGTGCAGGCGTTCCTTGCGTTTGTACCAAGGTTGGTGGGATTCCCGAGATAGTAGAGGATAATAAGACCGGGCTTTTATGTGAAAGCACTAACCCCAAGGATATGGCAGATAAGATACTTAAGCTTTTCGAAAATAAAGAACTTTCTACTAAGCTAGCAATCAATGTCAGAAAATCTGTTGAGGAAAAGTACAACCTCAATGAGATGATGTGCGGCACCTTTAGGGTTTATCAAGAGGCTTTGAAGAGTTTTCGTATTCTTATTATCAAAATAAGTGCTTTGGGAGATGTCATACTTGGCATACCTTCCATCCGTGCTATACGTAAAAAATATCCCGATGCAGTTATAAAGGTGCTTGTGGGCCTTGAGTCACGAGATGTATTAAAAAATTTGCCTTTCATTGATAAGATCATAATCACCGATTTCAAAAAAAGAGATAAGGGACTTAAGGGTTTTTTAAGGATAGCCAATATCGTAAGAAAAGAAGATTTTGATGTTACCTTTGATTTTCAGAATAACAAAAAAAGTCATCTTTTAAGCTTTCTTTCTTGTGCACCCGTTAGGTACGGCTATGATAACGGAAAATACAGTTTACTTCTTAATAGAAAGATAAAGGACAGGAAGCCCGCGCTTGATCCTGTAAGCCACCAGATGAGGGTTTTAAAGCTTGTTGGCATATTTGATATCGATAAAAAACCCCTTCTCGTTCCGACAGAGCGGGAGGAGGAATGGGCCGATAATTTTCTTAAATCTAACTGGATCAATCCGAAAGCACCGGTTATATGCATTAATCTAGAATCGAGCTCTAGATGGTCGACTAAAAGATGGCCGGTTAAATACTTTGTTCAGCTTTCCGAAAGGCTAGCTAAAGAATTTTTCCTAAGAGTGATAGTTACAGGGCAGAATCTTACGGATGAAAATAACAAAAAATTTCTCAAAGTCGCAAAGTGTAAACCCGTTTCAGCGATTGGCAAAACCACCATAGGCCAGCTGGAGGCGTTAATTTCTAAAAGCAGTCTCCTTATAACCTCTGACAGTGCACCTATGCATATTGCAGCCGGTGTGGGAACCCCTTTTGTAGCTCTTTTTGGGCCTACGGACCCCAAAAGGCATGTGCCACAGTCACACAAAAGCAGGGTCTTAAAAAACGATATGAAATGTAGCCCTTGTTACAAAACCTCATGTCTTACAAGAAACAGCTGCATGAAGGCAATAAAACCCGAAGAGGTTTTTGATGCAGTCTGCGACTTACTGGATTTAGGAGAAAGGGGTAAGGTTAAATGAAGGTACTTCTTCTTACTACGCATCTCAATATAGGCGGTGTTGGATTATACGTTCTTAATCTTGCAAAGGGTTTAAAGGAAAAAGGCATTGATTGCGTTGTTGCCTCATCCGGCGGAGGACTTGAAGACCACTTTAGAAAAGCCGGAATTCCGCTAATGTACCTTGACATAAAGACTAAATTCGAATTTAACCCTAAACTAATACCGGCAGTGAGAAGACTTATAAATTTTGCAAAAAAAACAGACCTTGATATAGTCCATGCCCACACCCGCGTTGCACAGGTAATGGCAAAGGCAATATCAAGACAAAGTGGAGCATCGTTTGTATCAACCTGCCATGGTTTTTTTAATAAACGTAGAATCTCAAGGATTATTTATCCTTGCTGGGGAGATAGAGTCATTGCAATAAGCGAAGCAGTGAAGAATCACCTTAAGGATGATTTCAAAGTCTCTCCCAAAGATATTACTGTTATTCATAATGGCATCGATTCCGAAAAATACCAGGAAGCTTTAGAAGCCAAAGATGTGATCGCGTTAAAGAGAAAACTTAAGATTGAAGGTGGCCCGGTCCTCGGTTCAATAGGACGCCTTTCTCCGGTGAAAGGCTATAAATATCTTTTATGCGCACTGAAAGAGCTTAAAAGGGATTTTCCTAACTTAAGGCTTGTTCTAATAGGGGAAGGCCCGGAAGAGCAAAAGCTAAGGTCGCTAACAAAAAAATTAAATCTTGAAGATTCTGTTTTGTTTATAAATTCAACCCTCGATACAAAAAAGTTTTTAGCCCTTATGGATATTTTTGTATTTCCCTCTCTTCAGGAAGGGTTGGGGCTTTCTTTGTTGGAGGCCATGGCAAGTGGAAAGGCCTGTATAGCAACCTCAATAGGCGGAATATCAGATATTATAGAAGACGGAAAAAACGGCCTTTTGGTTCCGCCGGCTGATTCACATTGTCTGAAAGAGGCAATAAAGAGACTTCTTTCGGATAAAGGGTTTTCTTCGAAAATAGCGTCTTGTGCCCGTAAATCGGTTAAGGATAAATTTTCTATGGAAAAGATGGTAAAGGGGACAATTGCATTTTATGAAAGCGCTAAGAGGATTGATGCGAGATAGACGGGGACTAATTAATAGAAAAGTCGTTATTATAGGTGTTATTGTAATTGCCCTGGTCATAGCACTACGGCTTTTTCTCTCATTTATCCATGTGCCGCCTATACTCATGTATCATTCCGTAGACATTTTTAGCGAAATCACCAAGCTAAGCGTTAGCCCAGAGCTATTTGCCAAGCAGATGGATTTTTTCTATAGGCATAAGTATAACGTTGTTTCTTTAGAGGAAATGGTGAACTTGATAAAGAGCAGAAAAGGCATCCCTCCAAAAACCGTTACCATAACATTCGACGATGGCTACACAAATAACTATGACTTTGCCTACCCTGTGCTTAAGAAATACGGCTTCCCGGCCACCTTTTTCATAATTACTACTCTCGTTGGAAAGCCGGCGTATATGGACTGGGATCAATTAAAAGAGCTAGAGAAAAATAATATAACAATTGGAAGTCATACCATCGACCATCAGTGGCTTCCCAATCTTTCTGATAAGGATTTAAGAAGAGAGCTTTTTGATTCAAAAAAAGTATTAGAAAAACATTTAAATAATGAGGTTAAGTTTGTTTCCTATCCGGTCGGTGCACATGATGAGCGTGTACAGAAAGTTGTAAAAGAAGCAGGCTATGAGGCGGCCTGCGCTACGAATCCGGGCCCCGATAAACGCTGGGATGATATTTATGCATTGAAAAGATTAAGGATTTCTCGTAGTTCCACTAACATGGTTATCTTTTGGATAGAGACAAGCGGCTATTACACCTTTATAAAGGAAGTACGCGATGAGAAATAAGCGCTTAGGAAGAACGCCTATCCACGCAAAACGTATACTAATCTGGGAACAGAACTGGCTTGGTGACGTTATTTTTTCAACGCCCTTTATAAAGGCGCTAAGAAAAAATTTTAAAGATGCATATATAGCTTGTATAGTTAATCCTTCTTCAAGTGAGGTCCTTTCAGGCAATCCGCATATCAACGAAATAATTTTATATGATGAAAACCGAGAACATCGCGGTATCTTTGGTAAGAATAAACTTATCAAGCGTTTAAAACAGGGAAATTTCGACACTGTTTTTTTGCTGCACAGATCCCTTTCTAGAGCGATAATATGTGCACTTTCAGGTATAAAGAGAAGGGTCGGTTATCACTATAGCAAAAGGAATTTTATGCTCACTGAGATTGTTGATTTACCAAAGGTGCCCCTACACAAAATTGAATATTTCCTTAATATTGCCGGGCGACTCGGAATGGATATACAGGATAAAAAACCAGAGTTTTTTATTAGCAAAGAAGATCAGGATTATGCAGCAAGGCTTTTGAGTCAGAATGGAATTGCAAAAAATGATCCCTTCATCGTTATAAATACCGGCGGCAATTGGCCGCCCAAAAGATGGCCTGAAAAGAATTTCGCTGTGCTTTCAGACAGGTTTATCAAAGAATATGGTATCAAGATTGTTGTTACAGGCGCTGATAAGGATTTTGACCGCGTCCTTCACATTCAAGAAATGGCTCATCAGAAGCTTATCATAATCTGCGGAAAAACAAACCTTAAGCAGTTAGCGGCCGTTTTTGAAAAAGCAAGAGCCGTGATATCAGGTGATTCTGGTCCGATGCACATTGCGTTTTCTATAGGCGCAAAGGTAATCGCGCTTTTTGGTCCGACATCTCCGGCTCTGACCGGACCTTATGGCGGAGGTGAATTTGAGGTGGTACGTAAAGAAATAGGCTGTAAAATCCCCTGCTATAATTCAGGCTGTAAAGATAATAGATGCATGAAGGCCGTATCAGTGGATGACGTAGAAGAGGCAGTTGGAAAAATACTATAGTTCCTTAAGAAATGAATACAAAACGCATTCTTGTCATAACGCTTAGTAATATAGGAGACGTCATACTTACGACTTCCGTTATTGATGCGATTATTGATGAGTTTCCCGGAGCAGAGCTCGATATTATAGTTGGCCCCAAGGCCAAGGACATTTTTGAAAAACACAAGAATATTCATACAATCTATGTTTACGATAAGCATACAAACTCTATGGAGAAGCTTAAGCTAATCAAAGAGCTGTGTTCTAAGCATTATGATATAGCGGTCGATTTAAAGCATACTGTAATTCCCTATCTTGTGGGTGCAAAGGTTAAATCGCCTGCTTTTGGAAGAATTAAAAAAGATTTGCATAAAAAGTACCAGCACCTTTCCGTCATAAAATCAATGGGCATAAATACAGAGAATGCAAAATTGAATATCCAGGTCAGTCAAAAGGATAGAGAGCGTGTTTCAGATTACCTTAAACAAATCAAGGGAAAGTTCATTGTTGTTTCCTGCGGCGCTAAAAGCCACACCAAAAGATGGCCGACTTCTTATTTTGCCGCACTTTGCGATAAGATTAAAAATGATCTTGGTTGTGAGGTTGTATTAGTAGGTAAGGAAGAGGAGATGTCTCCTGATTCTGACCGTATAGTGATAGATGAAGTAAAGCAAAAGATGAAGGCTAAAGCGCACGATTTTATTGGCATGACTAATGTAAGAGAGCTAAGCGTGTTAATTAAAGAGTCACTGCTTTTAATTACCAATGACAGTGCACCGCTGCATGTGGCAAGCGCTGTGAATATTCCGACGATTGCGATATTCGGTCCGACCGATGAGAAGAAATACGGGCCGCTTGCAGATAGAAGCATAGTCCTTAGAAAAAAACTTAAATGCACTCCGTGTGAAAAGGCACAGTGTGAGTATAATTACGAGTGCATGCGTAAGATAACGGTTGATGATGCCTTTAAAGCAGTTAAAGAGATTGTAAAGCAAAAGATATGAGAATATTAATTACAAGGACCGATAGGATAGGGGATGTGATGCTTTCAACGCCTGTTATTAAAGCAGTGCGCGATAAATATCCGGATGCCTATATCGCTTTCTGCGTTCAACCGCATGCTGTTGAAATCGTTGATAAAAATCCCTATCTTAATGATGTTATCGTTTATGAAAAAAAAGGTAAACACAAAAACATTTTTGGCATCATAAGGTTTATATTAAAGATTAGAAGGAAAAAATTTGATCTTGCACTCATTCTTCACCCGACAAACAGAATGAACTTGACTTGTTTTCTTGCAGGGATTCCAAGAAGGGTCGGATTTGACAGAAAGCTTGGCTTTCTTCTGACCGACAAGATACCTCATACGAAACAGAAGGGCCAGAAGCATGAGATGGAGTATACCCTTGATGTGGCGCGCCGTTTAGGAATAGAGCCGGAGGATAAAAGGCTCTACATGAGCCTTCACAAGGATACCGAAAAAGAGGTAAAGAAGATTTTTGCTTCAAACGGCATTAACGAAAATAGTAAGATCATTGCTATTCATCCCGGTGCGAGCTGTCTGTCTAAGAGATGGCCTAGTGAATATTTTTCTGAGCTTATTGATAAGCTAGACAAAAAATACGGAGCTAGGATCGTTATTTTAGGCGGTAAGGAGGATATAGATAATGCAAAGGTTATTAAAGACGCTATTAAAAGTAAAGTTTTAGATCTTACCGGGAAGACGAGCGTTTCGCTTCTTGCGGGCGTCCTTTCAAAAAGCATATTTTTTATCTCGAATGATTCCGGGCCGGTTCATATCGCTGTTAGCGTAGGTACCCCTGTAATTACTATATTTGGACGCAAGAATCCAGGCCTTTCACCTAAAAGATGGGGGCCGCTGGGCAGGGCTGATATCGTGTTGCATAAGGATGTTGGATGCAAGGCATGCCTTGCATCCAATTGTAAAAGGTACTTTGCCTGCCTTAAAGCGATTTCAGTAGATGATGTTATGGAAGCAGCAGGAAGGCTAACATAAGACATGTTCTATATACGGGGGCTACATTCTCCAAGCGTAAATTGGATTGAATTTTTAAGACAAGCATGTTAAAATGAGGTCTATGAAAAACCAGAGTTACACGAAATTAAAGGCCATTATTTCAGACTATAAGAATAAGAATATATTGGTAATAGGGGACCTTATTCTTGATGAATTCATATGGGGCAAGGTATCGCGTATTTCGCCTGAGGCCCCTGTTCCGGTTGTTTGGGTGGATAATGAGAGCTTTATGCCTGGAGGGGCCGCCAATGTTGCTAATAATATCACCTCATTAGGCGGAAAGGCCTATCTTACAGGTATTGTGGGAAGCGATGAACGGGCAGGTATTTTAAAGGGAGAGCTAGATCATAAAGGTATCGTTACCGACGGCATAGTGACAGATACAACAAGGCCGACTACGTTAAAAACACGTGTGATAGCCCATCAGCAACAGGTTGTCCGTATTGATAAAGAACGGACAGACCACATTAAAGATAGGGTAGTAAATAAGATTATAAATTACGTAAAAAAGGTAATAAGTGACATAGATGCCATTGTCATAGAGGATTACGGCAAGGGCCTCATAACGCCCAGGCTTTTAAAGCCTGTTTTAGCCTTAGCAAAACGACATAAGAAAATCATATCGGTTGA